>NZ_JAMAUK010000120.1:0-436 GCF_023714395.1 Niallia sp. MER 6
GGTGGTGCCGACCCCGCTGGTGGCGCGTTTTCACCAGACCGCGGAGCGCCAGTCCTGCACCGTTCCCACCCTGTGGCAGCAGACGCTGGCGGATTTTATCCAGCAGGGACATTTTTGGCGTCATTTGAAGAAAATGCGCGCCAGCTATAGCCAGCGTAGACAGTGGCTGGAGTCGGCTCTGCAGGCGCAGGGCTTTCAGGTCACGCCGCAGCTGGGGGGAATTCAACTGGTTATGTCGGTCAGCGGCGACGATCGGCTGCTCGCGCGGCGGGCGGTTGTGGCCGGGCTGGCGGTGCAGGCGCTGAGCGACTGGCGGATTCGCCACGCGGGCGAGGGGGGATTATTGATGAGTTTTACCAATATACGTTCGCCGGCGATGGCTGACGGACTTGCCCGACGGCTGAGAGAGGCGATAGCGATTTGATGGCGCTTAAGT
>NZ_JAMAUK010000121.1:0-412 GCF_023714395.1 Niallia sp. MER 6
TAGTGATAGAGCTCCAGCGGTTTCCCAACCTGCGCCACACGGCCGGCGTCGAGGACCACGATCTTGTCGGCGAGGGTCATCGCTTCCACCTGATCGTGGGTGACATAGATCATGGTGCGGCCCAGTCGCTTATGCAGACGGGAGATTTCGATACGCATCTGGACGCGCAGGGCGGCATCGAGGTTGGAAAGCGGCTCATCCAGCAGGAAAACGCTTGGCTCTGCCACCAGCGTACGACCAATCGCCACGCGCTGGCGCTGACCGCCGGAGAGGGCTTTCGGTTTACGCTCCAGCAGATGGGCCAGCTGCAGCACTTCCGCAACCTGAGTCACCCGCTGGTTAATCAGATCTTTTTTCGCGCCGGCCAGCTTCAGGCCAAACGACATATTTTCCGCAACGGAAAGGTGGGGAT
>NZ_JAMAUK010000122.1:0-411 GCF_023714395.1 Niallia sp. MER 6
TTTTGATCCTCGACGATGCCTTATCGGCGGTGGATGGCCGCACCGAGCACCAGATCCTGCATAACCTGCGCCAGTGGGGGGAGGGGCGGACGGTCATTATCAGCGCCCACCGCCTGTCGGCGCTCACTGAGGCCAGTGAAATTTTGGTACTGCAGCATGGGCATATTGCCCAGCGCGGCCGCCACGAGGCGCTGGCCGTGCAGCCCGGCTGGTACCGCGACATGTATCGATATCAGCAGCTGGAGGCCGCGCTCGACGAGGTTCCGCAGACGCAAGAGGAGGCCCTGGATGCGTAGCTTTACCGAACTCTGGCCGACGCTTAAACGCCTGCTGGCCTATGGTTCACCGTGGCGCAAGCCGTTGGCCATCGCGGTGGCGATGATGTGGATTGCGGCGGCGGCGGAAGTGAGC
>NZ_JAMAUK010000123.1:0-410 GCF_023714395.1 Niallia sp. MER 6
GATCAGGTCACCCACGCCGAAATAGTCGTCGAAGCCGTACGCGCGGATCGTGCGGTTGTAGTCGGCCACGGGCGCCGTGTACGGGCTCGCGGTTTCGTGCATCGACGCGCTCAGGTGCCACTTGCCGAGATACGCGGCGTAGTAGCCGGCGTCGCGCAGCATGTGGCCGACCGTGCGAATGTCCGGCGACATGTCCTTTTGCCAGGGCAGGCCCGCGTTGTCGAGCACGCCGGTGTGCTGGATGTGCTGGCCCGTGTAGACCGTCGAACGCGACGGCGAGCACACGCATGCGGCGATCTGGTGGTGCATGAAGGTGATGCCGTCGCGGCGCAGCGCTTCGCGGCCGGGCACGGGGAACGGCCAGCGGTCGAAATGGCGTTCCTGGTCGGTCAGGATGAACAGGATGTTGT
>NZ_JAMAUK010000124.1:0-408 GCF_023714395.1 Niallia sp. MER 6
TTCTTCTAGAGTTAGCGGTCGTATTTGGAATTTCTGCCTTAGTGACAAGCTTTCTGAAGTACAAACGTGAAATCGAATTTGCAGGAATTATCTTTAGTTTTACAGGCCAGTCATCAACTGGTAAATCAACAGCAGCAGCTTTAGCAGTATCCGTCGCTGGAAATCCAACTAAAGGTAATCAAACACTTTTTCGAAGTTGGAATGCCACACGTAATGCACTTGAAAGTTACTTGAGTAACAATTTTGGTATACCTATTGTATTTGATGAACTCTCATCAGCAACTTTTAAAGATACAACGGGGTTATTGTACTCTATCGCTGAAGGTCAAGGGCGTCAACGTTCCAATGTACACGGAGAAGTTAAAACGCCTAAGAATTGGGGCACTTCTGTGATTTCAACCTCTGAAT
>NZ_JAMAUK010000125.1:0-408 GCF_023714395.1 Niallia sp. MER 6
CTCAACATTGGTTCCGGCAGCAACGACAAACATAATCTGGCCATCACCCAGTTTGGCGGCGGGGCAACCCTCAGCGAGTCGTTTCCTCTGTACCTTGAAGGTACGATGGGTTACAGCCGTTACGACCCGCGCTTTGTGGTCAGCAATGGCGAACAGACGCGGAATGTGCCGACCAAATGGAACAGTCTGACCACCACCGGCGGCGTCGGTTGGGATTTTTCGCTGCACCGGGACAGCCTCGGAGGCAACCTGGTGCTGCGGCCGATCGTCAATGTGATGCTCGGTACCCTGGCCAGCGATGCGCGTATTGGTAGCTGAGCAATTGAGCGAAAAACCAACGCCGATCTGCAATTTCTCGACGGCGGTCGGTTCAACGCCTGGGGGCTGGGCGGGGCACTGATGCTGGAT
>NZ_JAMAUK010000126.1:0-404 GCF_023714395.1 Niallia sp. MER 6
AGGTAGAGAAGTCTCTTTTTAAAAGATTACCCAGCTGCACAACCTTTTCTTTTGAGGGGAAAGGACGGTATTTTTTCCTGGTAATCGAACGGATGCCTGCCTTTCTCATTAAGCGCTGGACACGCTTTAGGCTTAAACAAACCCCGTTGTTTGATAAGGTCTTATGGATTTTCGGTGCGCCATAACGCGCCTTACTTTCCAGGTGAATCCGTTGGATTTCCTGCGTGAGTTCCTGGTTTTCCAGTTCACGTTTTGACGTCGTTTTTTCAAGGGAGCGATAGTAGCTGCTTCTTGGCACGGCCAGTACTTCGCACATTTTCTGGACGGGATATTGATCCTTGTGTTCCTCGATAAAATCGATGAGCTCTGATTCGGTTACTTTTTCGCGAATATGGCCATAGCCT
>NZ_JAMAUK010000127.1:0-404 GCF_023714395.1 Niallia sp. MER 6
CTAGGGTGCTGAAGGCTTTTACGTTTTTGTAGGTGCTCATGGCATTTTCGGCGGCGCTGATTCCTTTTGTTGCCGAATAGATGCCTTTGCCGCCTTTGACGGCTCTGCCTGCCCAGCCGACGACTGGAATGAAGCCGGCTAATGCCATACCTCCTGCTGCTAAGCGCTGTGCGGTTGACATCTTTTCGCCTGTGACGGGATCGACGCCTTCGACTGCGCGCTTGCAATCATAATAGCCGGTGAATTTATAGAAATGTTTACTATAACTCTAGCTTCTCATAAGAAAAACCGGGCATAGCCCGGTCCTTTTCATGGTTAGAGAATATCCGATAATTTGTACTCTATGCCATGTACCCCTTTATAATACTCAGGATACATTTCACCCCCACATTTTTCACATGCAA
>NZ_JAMAUK010000128.1:0-400 GCF_023714395.1 Niallia sp. MER 6
GATGTTGCGCAAGAGCGGCAGGCGCTTGCCGAGTTCGGCGCAGGTGAAGCCGAAGAACGCGAGGACGGCGATCGCCATCGAGATTTCGCCGGGCACCTTGCCCGTGACCGCGAAGCCGACGATCAGCCCGAACAGGATCACGTAGACCGGCAGCGGGATGATGCCGATGCGGATTTCCATCAGCTTCCACCAGCCTTCCGGCCATAAGCGTTCGCGCGTGGCGGGACCGGCCGCGGCAAGCGGCTCCGGATGGGACGGGGTTTGGATAGAGGTCTGCAAGACGTGTCTCCTGATGTTTGGAATGCCTGCATCGCTTCGCGGCATCGTGTGCCGTCTATTACGCAACCCCCGTGCCAGCATGACGGCCTGCCGGAATATTTTTAATGCATTGATTCATAAG
>NZ_JAMAUK010000129.1:0-398 GCF_023714395.1 Niallia sp. MER 6
AACTCGCTTAAAGAAAGAAGATAATAAAAAGTTTTTAAAAGAAGTTGACTTCCACGAATATGGATGATATATTAGTACATGTCGCTAATGCGAAAAAACATTCTTTCTTTTTTTAAAAAAAGTTTGTTCGTAGAAGTTGACCGTGATGAAATGATGTGTTATTATATAAAAGTTGCTCCTAACAGCAACATAATAATTGCTCTTTGAAAACTGAACAAACAAAACGTCAACAATAATCGTTTTTATAACTCGCGTTATAAAGATGAAAAACAAGTAACAAAAAGCTAGAGTTTAGCAAATGAGCTAATCTTACTCTTTATCGGAGAGTTTGATCCTGGCTCAGGACGAACGCTGGCGGCGTGCCTAATACATGCAAGTCGAGCGGACTTAAAAAGCTT
>NZ_JAMAUK010000012.1:0-142844 GCF_023714395.1 Niallia sp. MER 6
CCCACGTGTTACTCACCCGTCCGCCGCTAACTTAAAAAGCAAGCTTTTTAAGTCCGCTCGACTTGCATGTATTAGGCACGCCGCCAGCGTTCGTCCTGAGCCAGGATCAAACTCTCCGATAAAGAGTCAGATTAGCTCATTTGCTAAACTCTAGCTTTTTGTTACTTTGTTTTCATCTTTATAACGCAAGTTATAAAAACGATTATTGTTGACGTTTTGTTTGTTCAGTTTTCAAAGAGCAATTTTAGATAAATTGGAGCGGGTGATGAGAATCGAACTCACGACATCAGCTTGGAAGGCTGAGGTTTTACCATTAAACTACACCCGCATTTAAATTATAATTTCTTAAATCAACTTGATAATGGTCGGGAAGACAGGATTCGAACCTGCGACCCCTTGGTCCCAAACCAAGTGCTCTACCAAGCTGAGCTACTTCCCGCTAATATGGCGCGCCCGAAAGGAGTCGAACCCATAACCTTCTGATCCGTAGTCAGACGCTCTATCCAATTGAGCTACGGGCGCATATCCACGAAAGCGACTTTACTATCATATAATGTTTATATCTGGTTGTCAAGTGTCTTTTAAAGATGCGGCCGAGAGGACTTGAACCTCCACGGGGTTAACCCCCACTAGGCCCTCAACCTAGCGCGTCTGCCATTCCGCCACGACCGCACTATATTAGATAACCTTCATCATACTACAATAAACGATTTCGTTTAAAATTCATGGTGCGGGTGAAGGGAGTCGAACCCCCACGCCTTGCGGCGCTAGATCCTAAGTCTAGTGCGTCTGCCAATTCCGCCACACCCGCGAATCTACAATAATAAATGGTGAGCCATGCAGGATTCGAACCTGCGACCCTCTGATTAAAAGTCAGATGCTCTACCAACTGAGCTAATGGCTCTTAAAAATGGCTGGGCTAGCTGGATTCGAACCAACGAGTGACGGAGTCAAAGTCCGTTGCCTTACCGCTTGGCTATAGCCCACCAACAAAAATGGCGGTCCCGACGGGAATCGAACCCGCGATCTCCTGCGTGACAGGCAGGCATGTTAACCGCTACACCACGGGACCATTTCGCTTTTTGCATAATGTTTATTAAATTAATAAAGTGACCCATACGGGATTCGAACCCGTGTTACCGCCGTGAAAGGGCGGTGTCTTAACCGCTTGACCAATGGGCCATTAAAAAATAATGGCGGAGAAGGAGGGATTTGAACCCTCGCGCCGCTATCGCGACCTACACCCTTAGCAGGGGCGCCTCTTCAGCCTCTTGAGTACTTCCCCGAAAAAAACAATGGCTCCGCAGGTAGGATTCGAACCTACGACCGCTCGGTTAACAGCCGAGTGCTCTACCACTGAGCTACTGCGGAATAATGTTTATTCTATAAAGCTTGTCTTCTAGAGAACTTAGTTAGTTCGTCGCTCTCTCTTGTCGACTCTTTACATTATAGGCAGGTATATATTAAAAGTCAAGCGTATTTCTAAAACTTTTTTTAAAACGAATCTGAACATGCCTTCACTGCATATAAATGCCTTATAAACACTGTAATTTCTAGCTGTTTCTTATCTCCTCAAGACTCAATTTCCCTCTGCATTTCCCGCAAACATACTTTTTCATATCTACTTTTTTTCGGCGAAAATAAATTTGATTACATGATTGGCATCTGTATATGAGTGTTCTCTTTGGTTTGTTTTGCGTTTTTTCCTGCGGCAAGGAAGAACAAAAACGGGGCCCCCCAACTTTTCGCAGCAAGTTTTTAAAATCAGCATCCTTATGCTGATAGCCTTTTTTATTTATATGAAGATGGTAATGACACAGCTCATGTTTAATAATTCCGATTAGTTCCTCCATCCCCAATTCATCTAAGTACTTTCTATTGATCTCAATATTGTGGCTGTTCAGTATATATCTGCCTCCAGTTGTCCTGAGTCTCGGGTTAAAGGATGCTTTATGCATAAACGGTATTTTAAAATGAGTGTTTGACAATTCTTCCACTAACAATTGCAGCTCCTGATCAGTCAATAGTGTCCCCTCCTCAACAAGACAAATATTATAGCATATGATGATTTAAGCATCAGCAATTCGTAACTACTAGGATTTATATTTCCTTTACTAAGCTGGGTTTAGCAGCAACTGCGCTTCATCTATTTTTTCAGCACATTACAAAGGGGGTATAAGCTTATGCCTACATGGCTGCAAAATCAAATTAAAAAGGCGTTTTATGAAAAAAACACCTACCAAGTCAGGTTGCTTAACCAATGCTGGTATTATTATAGAAGAAAAAATTGCTCATGAAAATAAAAAACCAAAGGACTAAGCATGTCCTTTGGTTTTTTCAGCATTGGCAATTATGCTTTTGGCGGCAGCATAGTCAAAGCGACTCTTCCTTTATTATGATCAATACCGTCGACCCATACTGTGACCACATCGCCTACACTCACTATATCCAATGGGTGCTTAACAAACTTATTGCTGAGTTTTGAGATATGAACCAAACCGTCCTGCTTAACGCCGATATCAACAAAGGCACCAAAGTCAACAACATTCCGGACAGTCCCTTGAAGCTCCATGCCTGCTTGTAAATCTTCAAGCTTCAAAACATCCGTTCTAAGGAGCGGTGCTGCAAGTTCATCCCTCGGGTCACGACTTGGACGCATTAAAGCATCGACAATATCACCTAAAGTCAACTCACCGATTCCAAGCTCAGCTGAAACCGCCTTTATATTAAGACCGCTTAATGCTTCCTTCAATTCATCTGTCCCAATTTGTTTAGAATCAAAACCGATTTTTTTCAACAGGGCCTTCACTTCATCATAATGCTCCGGATGTATTCCTGTTCTGTCTAACGGTTCATCACCGTCTAATATGCGCAAAAAGCCGATTGCCTGTTCATATGTTTTCGCACCGAGCCTCGGAATCTTCTTTAGCTGCTTTCTGTTTGTAAACTTTCCTTCTTCTTCTCTCTTTTTAACAACATTATTAGCTACCGCTTTAGAAAGACCAGCAACATATTGCAAAAGAGAAGAAGATGCCGTATTTACATTAACCCCAACTTTATTTACGCTCGTTTCAACGACAAATCCAAGAGATTCGGACAGTTTTTTCTGAGACACATCATGCTGATATTGTCCGACGCCGACTGACTTCGGATCAATTTTCACTAGTTCTGCCAAAGGATCTTGAAGCCTTCTTGCAATGGATACTGCACTTCTTTCCTCTACTTGAAAGTTCGGGAACTCCTCCCTGGCAATTTCTGAAGCTGAGTATACACTCGCCCCTGCCTCATTGACAATCAGATAGAATATTTCCTTGTCTTGCTTCTTAATCTGCTCGGCAACAAATTGTTCTGTTTCCCTGGAGGCTGTTCCATTCCCTACAGCAACCATTTCAATTTTATATTTTGTTAACAGCTCTTGAAACTTAGCAGCTGCTTCTTTCGCTTTCGAGACCGGGGGATGAGGATAGATAACTCCTATTTCTAACACCTTACCCGTTTCATCTACGACTGCTAATTTACAGCCTGTCCTGTAAGCTGGATCGACTCCTAACACCATTTTCCCTTTTAGAGGCGGCTGTAGCAGCAGATTCCGAAGATTTTCCGAGAAGATATGAATTGCTTGCTCCTCGGCTTTTTCTGTCAGCTCTCCTCGAAGTTCCCTCTCAATAGAAGGCTGTATAAGTCTCTTATAGCTGTCTTCAATTGCAGCTTTAATCGTGTCATGAGACGGGGAACCTTCTCTTTTCATCCATTTTTTTTCGAGATAGCTGACAATTGTATCAACAGGCGCTTTAATGGATACTTTCAATATGTCTTCTTTCTCGCCTCGATTTAACGCCAATGTACGATGAGGTACAATTTTGTTTAAAGGCTCCTCATATTCATAGTACATTTCATAAACATTTTTTTCATCTTTATCAGCATCTTTAGCACTTGATGCGATAAGTCCTCCTTGAAATGTTTTATTTCGTATCCATTTCCTGCTGTCAGCATCATCTGATACTACCTCTGCAATAATATCCCTTGCACCTGCGATGGCATCTTCAGCTGTCAGCACTTCTTTTTCTTCTGAAATATATTTAACTGCCTCTTGTTCTATAGGAGAGCTACCGTTATATTCAAGCAGCCATTGAGCAAGTGGCTCTAACCCTTTTTCCTTTGCAATTGTAGCTTTAGTTCGTCTTTTAAGCTTATAAGGACGATATAAGTCCTCTACTTCTTGCAGCTTAACAGATGCTGAAATACTCTTTCGCAATTCTTCTGTAAGCTTTCCTTGTTCATCTATCAACCGTATAACTTCTTCTTTCCTCTGCTCCAGGTTCTGAATATAATGATATCGGTCCATAATATCCTTTATCTGCACTTCGTCTAAAGCACCGGTTTGCTCCTTGCGGTAACGGGCGATGAAGGGCACTGTATTCCCCTCTTCTAAAAGCGCAAGAACACTAGATACTTGTTTTTTCGTGATTGATTGCTCCTTCGCAATCATATTTTGATAATCCTCTTTAATTAAAACTTTCTCCATACGAACTACCACTGTCCTTCCTTATATGTATCATAAAGAGTTGCTTCCTTCATATTACTATATATTGAATGAAATTATCTAACCCTATCATCCCAAAATAAGGTATATCAAACTTTAAAAGACAAAAAAAAAGCTTACATTAAAGCAAGCTTCCTAAAATAAAGGTAGAATCATCATCTGAATTATTATATTTTTTGGCGATTGTATCGGCAATATTACGCAATGGGTGATAGCCCTTCAGTAAATCCTTCACTCCTTGAATATTATAGCCGTCTGAATGGACAAGGAACTTCGAATTAGCTTCATATGAAAAAATTTGAGTATAATAAACTTGTGGTCTTCCTGACAGATAACCTGTTACAGGAAGCGGGTAGGTGAGTTTTCCGCCGGAAGTGTACAAGAAAAACCGGATATTTCCGACACAGCTGTACTTAATGCTTTTCGATTCATAATCCACTTTGAAAACACTAACAGCGGCACCTCTTTTCTTAAGAAGAGCCTTGTTTGCCAACTCCATCAATTCTTCCACGTCTGCAGTGTGATTACCTTCAATTACGTCTGCTACCGCTTGGGATGATTCATTGGCAAACTCTCCACTCCCCAGGCCATCTGCAAGCACACAGATAAAGTATTCTTCTGTCGATAGAAAAAAATAGCTGTCACCACATAATGTTTTACCTTGCTTGTTCGTCTGATGTGCTAAAACTTGAATGTTGGAGTCAGCTATAGCAGTCATAGAATAAACTCCGAATTGCTGGATTCAGCATGAATCGCTTCCTGGAGTTTTTTAATCGCCCTTCTTTGCAGTCTGGAGACATGCATTTGGGAAATTCCGAGCTTGTCACCAGCTTCCTTCTGGCTCATATTATCCAGGTATGTATATTGAATGATACTCTTTTCCCTCTCACTCAATACATGCAGCACTTTTTCAAGCACAAGCTTTTGATTGACACGCTCAAAGCCTTTATCTACATCCCCTACAATATCAAGCAAGGTTACTGTACCGCCCTCAGAGTCTGCCTCGATGGAATGGTCAACAGATAAAGCTTGGTAACTTTTACCCATCTCCATTGCCTCAAGCACTTCCTCTTCAGAGACTTCTAGATAGTCAGCAATTTCATCAACTTTTGGTGATCTTTGTAATTCAGTTGTTAAATGCTCTACTGTTTTCTTTATTTTCGGACCAATCTCTTTTATTCTTCTAGGAACATGGACACTCCACGTCTTGTCTCGTAAGAATCTTTTTATCTCACCTATAATAGTCGGCACAGCAAATGCTTCAAAGCTTTTCCCAAAACTTTCGTCATATCTGCGAATAGCTCCGAGCAGCCCGATTATGCCTACCTGGCTGATATCCTCATGAAACATTTTTCCTTTAGAGTACTTTCTTGCCAGCACTTCTACTAGATCCCGATAATTCATCACAAGTATATTCTGGGCTTCCTCATCTTGATTTAGCTGGAATTTTTTTATAAGCTCATTTACTTCTTCTTTTGTTAATTGGCGCTTAGGTTGAGATTGTCTTGGCATCACTCTCCACCTGCTCTCCCTCAAGGTATTTCGTCATCAAGACCGTAACACCTTCATTGTGATGAATTTTAACTTCATCCATTAGTGTTTCAATCAGATAGAGTCCAAGGCCTCCTTCTCGAAGGAACTCAATAGATTCATCCTGATCGTATGGTCCGATATCTTTTGTTGTGCTGTCAAAATCAAAGCTTTTTCCATTATCAGCAACAATAACCTCTAGACGGTCATTATAAAGTCGAAACCCAATCAGCACTTCCCCTGACTCTTTATTTTTATAAGCATGCTGAACAGCATTTGTACATGCTTCACTTGTGGCAATTTTCAAGTCTTCAATCTCATCGTAATTAAATCCCATTCTGCTCGCAATTCCGGAAAGGGTTAACCGAATGATACCTACATACTCTGGTTTTGAAGGGATTTTCATTTCAATGTATTCAAAATGCTGGCTCATTTAATCCCACCTTCAATCTTACTGTTAATGTCGATAATATCTGCTAAACCTGTTATTTCAAAAAGCCTGATTAGGCGTTCAGATAAGCCGATAAGCTTAAATTCTCCATCGTTTGAACGTACATTTTTAAAGACGCCAACAAATACTCCAAGACCTGTGCTGTCCATATAATTTACATCTGATAAGTCTATAGTCATCCTTACACCCTCTTTTTCAGAGAAGGAATAAATTGTTTCTTTTAATTTCGGTGCTGTATATGCGTCAATTTCACCAGCCACCTTAATATCAACATCTAACTCTTTTTCGTTTACATCTATCACAATATTCATGTACGACCCACCTTTAACATTCTAATGTCTTAGATAAATACCCGATGCGCAGGAAGTTTAAACTTCTCTTTTAAAAATAATTAAAGTGAAATCATCTCTTAGTTGAAAATCCTGTATTTTCACTAGCTCTTCATAGACATTGTTAACTATTTCCTGTGCTTTCAAGTGAATATGTTTTTTTATGTAACCGATTAAAGTTTCCTTTTCGATAAAACCTTCTTCTGTCCTGCACTCAGTCACGCCGTCTGACATCAGGATAATCATATCGCCAATATTCACTTCTTTTTCAAACTGTTTATATTTAGCTTGTTTATCTACACCTAAAAGGAGCCCTTTTGCCTCCAAGTCGCTGAACTCACCGGTTTTTGCTTCAAAGAAAAATCCTGGTTCATGACCGGCAGAAGCATAATGAAAAATATGTGTTTGCATTTCATAAGCGCCATAGAACATTGTTATAAACATGCTTGGATCAACATTTTGTTCAACTACTCGGTTCAAGTTTTCCAGAACCTTACTTGGAAAGTTGCGGTTTTCCGGCAGACTGTCCATCGCATACTTAATCATGGACATACAAAGAGCGGCAGGTATCCCTTTGCCGATAACATCAGCTATGGCAATATTGATAAACTTATCTTCATCCTGTACAAAATGGTGATAATCACCATTCATCATTTTAGCAGGAACACTTATTGCACCAATATCAATACTTTCCACATCAGGAATCTCTGTACGCAGCAAGGTTTGCTGAACATTAGAAGCAATCTCCATCTCACTTCTAATCTCCTGCTGCACATGGCGGAGGCTCTGATGCTCTCTGTACGCAAGACCGTAACCCATCATAACCTCGAGCAATATATCAAAAGACCTTGTTACATGCTCCGGTAAATCTGGATATAAATCCATCATTAAGTATTTATGTAGGCTTATGATATCCTCTGGTGATATTTTATGTTCAATCGATTTCCTGCTGAACTTCTGCCCTTGATAGAGGGCTTGCTCAGATTCGTCTTTGATGTAACTGACAAGAAGATCTCGATACTTAGAATCCATCATTTCACGGAAATCCATGTTCCCCCTCCTTATCTGAGCCACTTGATTGCTTGGATATCTGTACCCTTTCCTACTGCTGTTTCTATCTGGAACTCATCCATCAGCCTTTTCACTCCCGGAAGGCCAGCTCCTAATCCGCCTGAGGTTGAAAATCCGTCCTGCATGACCTGGCGTAAATCTTTAATACCTGGACCGCTGTCAACAGCACTTAATTTCAAGCCAACTTTGCCGTTCTCGGAAAGCTTGCTGATGCATATTTGGCCTTGGCCCGCATATAAGTATATATTTCTAGCTAGCTCACTAATAGCCGTAGTTATTCTCGCTTGATCTACGGTACCGAACCCTAGCTCTTTTGCTACATTTCTTCCTAATTGACGAGCAGCTACAATGTCCCACTCGTTGACAATCTTTACGCAGGATTGGTCTCCCATAGGTCAATCCCCCAATTCCTGTTGTAATTTCTCCAAACCTTTTTCTAGATCTAGGGCGGTCAACACATCATTCAAGCTGATCCCAAGTTCTACTAACGTAATTGCAACAGCAGGTTGAATGCCTGTCAACACAACCTTGGCACCCATCAATTTGGACATGCCAATAACGTCGCCCAGCACCTTCGCTATAAATGAATCGATAAAATCAATAGAAGTTAAATCGATTACGACACCATTTGCACTTGTTTCATGGATTTTATTCAGCAAATCCTCCTGAAACTGGAGGGCTGTCTGGTCATCCAACTCCCACTGGATAGAAACAAGCAAACAATCATGCAGCTTTAATATTGGTATTCTCACTTTATTCACCAATTTCAACCAACTTTCTGTTTGTATATTCTAAAGCTTTTTCCATGCCTTTTTTTAATGTATTTTTCGTTTCAAACTGATCTAATTTAATTCCAAGATTAACAATGGTTTGTGCAATCTCCGGCCTAATTCCGACAATCATGCTTTTTGCTCCTACCAGCCGAACGGCTTGAACTGCTTGAATGATATGGTGGGCAACCATCGTATCAACAACAGGAACACCTGTTATATCAATCAGCACAACTTCTGATCGGTGCTTAACTACACCCTGGAGCAGATTTTCCATTATATGCTTTGCACGCTGTGTATCTATTGTACCAACAAGCGGCATTATTGTAATTCCATCAAAAACTGGAATTAAAGGAGCTGACAGTTCCTGCAGCGCAATCTTTTGCAAGGAGAAAGTCCTTTCCCATGTTTCGGAGTATACTTCTACAATCCTTTGGCACAGTGGATGAACCCAAGCATTTAAGAGGCTGACTTGCTCATAGGCCTTATTATGACTCGACTCAGATTTCTCCAGATGTTCCAACACCACCTGCTCAAGAACCTGTATTCCCTGCACCAAGAACCGGAGAGGCCAATTATAGCTGACAGCCTTTTCTATAAAAGCAGGCAGCTTATCATTAAACACTTTATTACCTAATGAATCCACAAGGAGCAGGTTAATAAATTCCTCGCCCATCATGTAATAATCATGATCAGAGGTGATTCTGATAGTCAGTTTATCCCTATTTTCTTCCATCTTGTTGAGCCAGTCAGAATGGATTTCTTTATGATTAGATTTCAAAAAATCTATTATTTCTTTTTTCAAGGTTCAACCTCCATTTTAACATATTCGGATGATAGTAATGGGGTTTTTTACAGGTCTATCATCATCAAATTTCATAACTAGCAGGTGAAATTATTAGTATACAATATCTTTACGAACCATTAATATGCTTCGAATATGAACAAAGTCTATTTGACTTTTCTATTTTCCCTTTATCGTCTGCCTCAAAACCTGTTTTCAAGAAAAATATATAAAATTTATGTGCATGAATGCAAAAAAAATACGCTCTTTAAAAAAGAGCGCAATAATCCCTATCAAAATTCAATGAGACCCAAGCTTATTTGCAGAGCTTCATCTACTTTTTCCATCATTTCATCATCAAGATGGGTAATTTTGTCCGTTAACCTCTGTTTATCTATCGTGCGAATTTGTTCCAAAAGAATTACTGAATCTCTCTCAAAACCATAGCGCTTCGCGTCAATTTCCACATGAGTCGGCAATTTAGCCTTCTGAATTTGAGCCGTAATTGCTGCAATAATGACTGTGGGACTGAACCGATTCCCGATGTCGTTTTGAATGACAAGTACAGGACGGACACCGCCTTGCTCTGAGCCAACAACTGGGGATAGGTCTGCAAAATAAACGTCACCACGTTTGACAATCAAAGGATTATCCTCCGCTAACTAGACGTTCTACTGTATGCTCTGCCTCATATTCTGCTAGAAAGCTTTCCGATGCAATGGATAAATTTAATTTTGCCATTTCCATGTAGCCTCTTCTCATTGATTCCCGTATATGTCTCTTTTTCCGTTCACGAAGGTACATTTTCGTTGCTTGATAAATAAATTCACTACGATTCACATTTTCTTGCTTTACGAAGCCGTCCAATTCAGATAATAAATGCTTTGGTAATTTTATCATGATCTCTGTCGTTGCGCTGGATTCAGACACAAACATACACCTCCACCATCACTACACACCATATTTAGCTCTTTTTTTTAATCATACCACTAATAACCCAATCTGCAAAGTCCATTCAGCAATTCTAATGTATTATCCGCCAAAAATTATAGGTTTTATGCATCATTCCCAATAAATTTTGTACATTTTTTTATATTCACACACTGCCTCAAGTATTTAGGCAGCAACCCTTATTAATCCTATTCTGCATAGTATGTTTCCATTACATTAATTTAGGAGCGGATTAACGATATTTCGCTGTGCTTTGTCTTTTATATATATTCTCGGCACTCTGCTAGCAATGGTGCAGGTCACTTCATAATTTATCGTGTCCAGTTTTTTGGCAATTTCATTAATAGAAATCGCTTGCTCTTGCTGAATTCCAATCAATGTAACCTTTGTTCCAACCTCCATTTGAAAGGGAAGTTTAATCATACATTGGTCCATGCATATCCTGCCTACAATCGGAACTCTTCTGCCATCAACAAGAACCTCTTGGCCATGCAGCTTTCTGAGCCACCCATCTGCATAACCTATCGGCAATGTCCCAATCCACTCATCTTCCTTCGCCTCATATGTGGCACCATAACTTACTTTATCACCCTTTTGAAGCTTTTTCACTTGGACAATTTTTGTGTGAAGCGAGAAAGCTTCTTTAAGCTTAAATGGCAGCAATTCTTCAATTTCCATTGAAGGAGACAAGCCGTACATGGAAATCCCCAGCCTGATTCCATTGAACGCCAGTTCAGGATGAAGAAGTCCTGCAGCACTATTGCTGCAATGTACAATCGGAGGCTTAGCTGTAAAGCTAGCTAATATTTCTGCGAATTTTTGTGACTGCTTGTTTAAGTAATCGGAATCACGCTCATCTGCTGTTGCAAAATGGGTATAAATTCCTTCTAAAATAAACTCTGTATGCCGAGAAAGAAATTCCTCAATTTCCTTAACTTCCCTTTCCGTTCTTAGCCCTAATCTTCCCATGCCTGAATCGACTTTTACATGAATGTTAATATCACTGCCTTGCAGTTGAATCGCAGCTTCTTCTAACCATTGTATATCAAAAACGGTCAAGGAGATGTTTTGCTGTGCTGCTATTAAGGCATCAGCAGGTCTGCTTGCTCCTAATACCAATATCGGTGCAGCAATGCCCTTTTTCCGTAGTGAAAGAGCCTCATCTAAAAAAGCTACCGCTAAATAATCTGCTCCTGCATGAAGTGCAGCACGAGCAACCTCTTCAGCTCCGTGACCATAACCATTCGCTTTCACTACTGCAAAAAGTTTGCTGTCTTGCTTCATCCTGCTTCTCATGTTTTTCACATTTTCTTCTATATAATCTAAATTTATTTCTGCCCAAGTATCCCGAAAAAATGTATTTTCTAGCATCAAAGCTAACCTTCCTTCTTTCCTAAACACGAAGTATAATAGTTAAATTATTCTATTTCCACTTTTGCTTGTCAATAAATTATCAATGATACGGACCAGCATAACAAAAAAACAGCCGGGTGTGGTACCACACCCGGCTTGTTTACGGCTTATTTAATTGCTTCTCCTTGAACAGACCGTGCTATCTCTGCCATTTCATCCTCTGACAGCTCTGTAGATGCAATAACATAGTCTACTCCTTCATATGTCCACGATATCTTATTGCCAGAAACAGCTCCAATCGCAAAACCTAAGTCGACAGGATTTCCAGTCATATTAATTGGACCTGCTGTCGCAGGGGCTACTTCTGCTTTTTCTTGAATGATTGTGTATGATTTCTGTCCGTCATATGTCAGAACTACCCTTTCACCATCTTCAGTTGCAACCTTTTTCTCTTCAACAAGGCTTGCACCTAATAAAGTTTCCGGATATTTGACGGAGAATGATTCATCCTCATCCACTTCAGCCATTACAGGCACAGCTAGTTTGGCTGCAGTCATGCTCTTTTGTAAATCAAAGTCAGCTTTATCAAAATTCACATCAAATTTCACATTAGAGAATTTCACAGTGACAAGTGCTTTGCCGTCTGTGTCCTTCACCTTAACACTCACAGGTGATAAATCTTTTTTGTTTAAAGTGATTTCCTGTGTAGGCAGCATCTTATTATTTTGGTATCTAGTTTTTGTTTCAAATACATAATATTTATCTGTAGAGGAGAATTTCGCATCCTTGTCTTCCTCGATGTCCTTAACTAAAGACTCATATAGATACGCTTGGCTGCTGTTTTCTGGCCAATCGCTTTGAAACTTAAAGCTTTTGTTCAATGCTGGTGTCAGTACATAAACACCCTCATCATTTCTGAGGATCATCTGGCTTTGGTCCTTTTTCGCATTCTTTAAATTCACCCTGTAATACGTAGGATCTTTATGCCAGATTTGAACATCATAGGTTTGCGGCTCAGTGCCCATTTGCAATGTCATTTCTGCATCGGCTTTATAGCCTTTTGTAGCAACCTTTTCATCCAAATCTTTAAGTACATCCTCCTTGGATTTTGTTCCACAGGCAGTTAACATTACCATGACCGCTAGCCCTACGAAAAGCAACCATAATTTCTTGTTCATTTTTTCAACTCCCTTATTCTCTTTTCATCGATTTAAGAAGAGAAGTTTAGGTCTTATTAGCATAAAGCTGACTTTAAACTTGTCTCCTTTTGCTCTATGAATATATGAGACAACTATAGGGAATATGCACATCAGAAAGAAACAAGCTGTTCATTTTTTTGATTATTATTCCTCTATTACTACCTGGGCGAACGCATACTCGCTGCTATGGGTGATGGATAAATGAACTCCATCTGAATAAGGCCTGACTATATACGGCTTACCTTGCTCGGTTTGCCCAACTTCTATATCTATAAAGCTGAGCCCTTTGCCAATACCTGTTCCAACAGCTTTTGAGAATGCTTCCTTTGCTGCAAATCTGCCTGCTAGAAACTCTATTTTTCTTTTTAATAGCAGTTTATCAAATCTTTCCTTTTCATATGCTGTCAAAATTCTGTCCGCAAATTGCGGTTTACGCTCTAGCAGCTCAGCTATTCTCTTAAGTTCTACAATATCGATTCCAATTCCCTTTATCATCAGGACACATCCTTCTATTTTCTATTTAGTAAGCATAAATTATTTGTATCTTTCCCTTCCCATTGGCTATCATGAAACTAAGTGCAAAGGAGGTTTTTTATTGTTTACAAGAAGAGAAAGCTTTAAAGAGTATTTAACTTACTATCCTATTGTTTCTCTCATTCTGTTCATTAACTTGTTGGTTTACTTATCAACTGTACTGCCTGTTTTTCCAAACCAGCTTATCATGACGAACATGGTTGGCGTCAATCTCTATATTATCCAAGGAGACTGGTGGAGACTGATCACACCGATTTTCCTGCATACGAGCTTTTCCCATTTCCTGTTCAATTGCTTCAGCATCTTTTTATTTGGACCTGCATTAGAAAGAATACTTGGTAAATTTAAATTTATTGCTATTTACTTGTTAACTGGCATATTAGCAAATCTCGCCACCCTTGTGACAGAACCGCTCACCTTTTCACATCTCGGTGCAAGCGGCAGCATTTTTGGTCTATTCGGCTACTATATCGCTTTAATTGTATTCCGCAAAGATATTATATCAAGGAATAATTCACAAGTAATTGGCACGATTGCGGCATTAAGCTTAATCATGACGTTCCTCCAACCCAATATTAATATTGCTGCACATCTATTCGGCTTTTTCTTTGGAATGGCAGCCGGGAGCCTTATTGAAGCGAAAGGCAGAAAAATCTTCTCTTCGTATAAAGAAGAGTTTTTAGAACTCAAAGGAAGAGTTCGCTCAAACAGAAAACCGCCAGCGCGAACGCTGACGATTTGGACAATTATTATTTTGCTTGCATTAATCGGTCTGTTTCGCTGACCTAAAAAACTCATTTATGATTGATTTTTCAAAGTAAAGGTAGACTGATCAATGAATTCTGCCCTCCCTGACTCACGAAGATCTTTTGCCAGTTGAAAGAGGGCATTATCCTTTGCTTTCGCTTCAATCATACAATGTATTTCTGGCAAAGTCTGATTGACTTTCTCCAAAAATCCCATAAACATATCAACATCAATATAATCGGCGTGCGCCCGAAATTCTGCTTCAGAACGGGGGCTGGATATATGCATTTTCAGAGGAAGCGGAGAGTCTTTCCACGTTTCTATCATTCTCGGCCACTGTTCCTCCCAATTGCTGTCCGTATGGTTGGCTAGGTGATGATGCAAATCAAAAACAAACGGTATCCCTAATTTTTCACATAAATAAAGGGTGTCATCAATCGTAAAGGTCGTATCATCATTTTCAAGGATAATCATTCTTTGCAGCTTCTCAGGAACAAATCCCCAATTGACGATAAACTGCTCTAGTGCCCCTTCCTTATCATCATGGGCTCCTCCGACATGAAGCACACATCTGTGAGTAGTATTTATAGCCATCCCTTTCAGCAACCCCTCATGGACAGACAGTGTCTTCAAGGATGCTTTTAAGATATCAGCATGAGAATTGTTTAAAACAACAAAATGGTCTGGATGAAAATCGACGCGCATGGAATGCTTCTTCACCCATTCCCCCAATTCTGACAGCTTTGATTTCAGCGGCCGCATAAAGTTCCAGCCTTGAAGCTCTGGGTGATTGGCAAGAGGTATCAGCTTAGAGCTAAAACGAAAGAAGTGAATATCATTACCTATATTATGTTTTAAGAGTCTTAAGCAATTCTCAAGATTGCTGATGGCAATCCTCTCAAGCTTCTGCAATGCCGCTTCCTTATTCGCAATTTGGGAGAATTGCTTATATGTCATCGTTTGAGATGGTGATGCATTTTTGAGATTTTCACTCATTGCAACATAGCCTAGTTTGAATATAGTCAATTGGCTAACATCCTTCCTTATAAGCCTTTTGGTTAGTATGCACAAGAAAAAACATAAAAAACCCCTGTGAAGATTCACTTCACAGGGGTTGAATTCTTATCTGTAAGAATTAGATTTAGAATAGCTGCTGCTGCTAGATTGGCCTGATCTTTTGTTGCTGTAGCCTTGTCTTTGGCGAGAATTAGAATTAGAGTTAGAGTTATAGCTCTTCTTGCCTTTATAACCGCCACCGCTGTTGCGGTCATTAAACTTACGGTCACGTCTTTGTGGAAGCGGCTTTTCCTCTGTCAATTTAACTGGAGTTGTATCCGGTTCTTTTGTCATCATTTTTAGAACAGCAGCTACAACTGTAGAAGCATCTTTTTGTTCCAGAAGTTCATCTGCAGCTGTTTTGTAAGAATCAAGATTATTCTCATCAATTGTCTGCATGATTTTTTCCAATACAGCTTTTTGCTGTCCTTCTAGTGCTTGATCAACAGTAGGCGGAATCATCTTCTCCATTTTTTTCTTTGTCACTTTTTCGACAACTTGAAGATATGATCTTTCACGGTATGTGATAAACGTAATCGCCATTCCTTCTTTACCAGCTCTTCCCGTTCTTCCGATACGGTGCACATAGCTTTCTGGATCTTGCGGGATATCGAAATTATAAACATGTGTAACTCCGGAAATATCCAATCCACGTGCAGCAACATCTGTAGCTACAAGAACATCAATGGCACCTTCTTTAAATTTACGCAAAACAGACATACGTTTCGCTTGGCTAAGGTCACCATGAATGCCTTCTGCTGTATAACCGCGCAGGTTCAAAGCCTCAGACAGCTCATCAACACGGCGCTTTGTGCGTCCGAAGATGATTGCTAATTCTGGTGATTGGATATCCAATAATCTTGTTAAAATATCGAACTTCGTTTTTTCTTGTGTTTCAACATAATATTGTTCAATAAGCGGTGTAGTCATTTCTTTTGCTTTTACCTTGACCACTTGAGGCTCCTTCATGAAGCGCTCTGCCATTCTTCTGATTTGCGGAGGCATTGTAGCTGAGAATAGCAATGTTTGTCTCTCTTCTGGAATTTTAGAAAGGATTGCTTCGATATCATCGATGAATCCCATGTTCAGCATTTCATCTGCTTCATCCAAAATAACAGTAGAAACATTATCTAAACGAAGTGTTTTTCTGTTGATATGATCTAATATCCGCCCTGGAGTTCCTACAATGATATGCGGATTCTTCTTCAGTGCACGGATTTGGCGGTTAATGTCTTGGCCTCCGAAAATGGACAATACTCTTGTACGCTTTCCAAAACCAATTTTGTATAGCTCTTCTGATACTTGTATCGCTAATTCACGTGTTGGTGCAATGATTATGCCTTGCACTACTTCATTGCTTATATCTATTTTGTCTACTAGAGGCACACCGAATGCTGCTGTTTTTCCTGTTCCTGTTTGCGCCTGACCGATAAGGTCCTTATTTTGAAGGCTCAACGGAATTGTTTCGGCTTGAATAGGAGTCGCTTCCTCAAACCCCATTCTATTTAAAGCTTTCATTGTCGCAGAACTGATGCCTAAATCTTGAAACTTAACCAATATATTCAATCTCCTTCTAGTCATTAAAAATATCCACGGTATAATGGTCTACCCCAATAATAACCATTGTATGTACCCCTTTTTACCATCAATGAAACATATAAAAAATGGTTTGACCCGTCCACTTATCCGTTTTTTCCCCAAACAGTTAATAATTACAATAAACTACGTATATTTTTTATGAATGCATAAGTTTTTGTGGATTATAATCATCACTTAAAATTATAAGGAGAAACTCCGAGGCTATATGCTTTTTTTCTCAAGTATGAGATACTTTTCAACCAAGTTAATAGGAGAAATATTTCAAATGACTCTATAATTTTTATAGCTAGCTAAAACTGAAAAGTCAGCCAAAGACAGAGAAATTTTGGGCACAATTTGCAAACATCTCCTCCATAAAGAGGATGCAAAGCATCTGCCATGCTGAATAATTTCTCTCTATTTGACTGCTTTTTATTTGAATATGTTTATTGTGCCTTTTTCAGTATAACCATTTCATTTATTTTCATAATACTTTTAGAAATAATCTTATCACTTACAATATCGGTTTGCAATAATGTGGAAGTTCAAAAGCCAAGTTTCTTTCTCGGTTTTAAAATGGAGCTCAAGGCTTGCTATCATTAAAAAAACAGCTAATTTTCTTTCGTTTCCACATATAAAAATAGGATATTAATCCTAGATTCTTCCATACTTTATCAGAAAAGGGAAGGTCCTTTTCTTCATGATAAAAAGCTTAATATTTCAGAGAAAAGGACTTGCTTCTCCTTACAATGACAGATTAAGTGCTTGGAATCTTTCATATACATAATCTTTTTCTTTCTTGCCTTAATGGTTTCGTATAAGTACTCCGCGCTCTTTAGTGGGACGATTCCATCACTTTCTCCTTGGGCTATAAACGTCGGAATAGTGATAGTTTCAAGCAACGGCTTAATATGCCGCACAAGCTTTCTAAATTGGATAGTCGCAGAAATGGGAGTTGTTTTGATTTTATAAGAATAGCGGTTAAACAGTTCATTTTGAAGCAATTTCCCACTATAAAGATCTTTGCACATACTAATGATGTCTGCACCCAACTGCCGTGGATTAATATAATAAGCAGCGGCGCTTAACAGTACCAGCTTCTTTACAGGATAATGGGCAGCTAGATAGCTTGCAATCATTCCTCCCATGGAAAAACCGATTACATAAACCTCCTTATGCCTCTTCAATAAATCCTCCAATGCTCTTTCCGCACAACTTATCCATTCATTAAAAGGAACTCCTCTTAATTGCAAAAGCTCACCATGACCAGGTAAAACAGGTACAGCACATTCCCAATCTGTGTTTTCTCCTAAAAATTCCGCCAATGGCTCCACCTCATTAGGAGCCCCGGTAAAACCGTGAATACATAAACAAGCAGTCAATGATAACACCACCAATTGTTTTGTTTGCATTTTACACTATTTAATGATAAATTACACTATATCTTCTGCGATTCTATTTAAAACCAAAAAAGGGAACTAGAATCATCTAGATTCCTTTGTTCCCTGTCTTGTTAACTCAAAAACCTTACTGGAGAGCTTTTACTACCTCTTCCAGCCTCATTCCTCTTGATGCTTTAACTAAGACTGCTGTTTCGCCATCAACAACTTTTTTCAATTCTTGAATCAATTCGCTTTTGTCTAGGAAGGATTGAACTCTTTCATTTGCAAATACTGTCTTTGCTCCTTGTGCAATATGCTTGCCCAGTTCACCAAACGTGAAAACATAATCAATTGCCGCAGCATCAATCTCCTCGCCAATTTCGTAATGGAATGTTGCCTCATCTGGTCCTAACTCAAGCATATCTCCTAGTACTAGAACTTTATGCTTAAAGCCAGGAAGGCTTTGCAGTACATTTATAGCAGCTCTCATGCTTGTAGGGCTGGCATTATAAGCGTCATTAATGACTTTCAGGCCACCTTGCCCTTCTAAAAGCTCCATTCTCATATTAGTCAGCTTTAAATTCTGGAACCCTTCATCCATTTTCTCATAGCTGATATCAAAATAATCTGCTACAAGCATTGCTGCCAATGCATTGAGGATATTGTGCTTCCCTAATATCGGCAGGCTGAACTCCTTATCACTTTTGTTTATCTTAAATTTGCTGCCTGTACTGCTTTCTTCTATTTCAAACGGATAAAGACTATTCTTATCTTCTAAGCCGAAAGAACATATAGCAGCATCAGGTTTATCAAAAGTCGGTATTCTTTCAGCCAACAGCGGTTCATCACCAAAGTAAACAATTCTGCCTTGCTTTTTCAACCCATTCAAAATCTCCAGCTTCGCTTCAGCAATGCCTTCTCTTGAACCAAGATCCTGCAGGTGGGATTCTCCAATATTAGTGATAACAACAACATCAGGTTCAGCCAATTTTGTCAGGAAATCAATCTCTCCCCGGCCGCTCATGCCCATTTCCAGTACAGCCACATCTGTGTCTTCCTCTAGGCTCAGCACTGTTAGAGGAAGTCCTAAATGGTTGTTATAATTACCTTCTGTTTTTTGCACTTTATATTTCAATGACAGGAGATTAGTAGTAATGTCCTTTGTAGACGTTTTCCCATTGCTTCCTGTTATACCAACCACTTTTATATCCAGTTCATGACGGTAGCTTTTTGCAAGATTCTGGATGCTAGTCATCGGGTCGCTCACAAAAATAAGCGGTAAATGCTCGGGGGGATTTGGAACATCCTTCTGCCAAAAGGACGCAGCTGCCCCATTTTGAATAGCAGCCTCAACATACTTATGACCATCTGTTTTATCTCCTTTAAAGGGGATAAAAAGGTTGCCTGGCTGTATTTTTCTTGAATCAATTGTCACCCCACGAATGATGACTTCTCCAATATCGCTTGAACTTAAAGTTGCATCTGGTCCAATCATATCTGCTGCTTGTTGCAAAGATCTCCGGATCATAGCAGTCTCCTCCTTTTTAGGTAGATTATTGTTTGGCAAAAAAAAGAGGCAGTTAAAAAATGCCTCCTTTTTTCTTTAAAGGGCGGGCTGTCTTCTTTCAAATATGCCCTTACCCTTAAAAAGTATATTTGATGCTTTGTTTTTCTTCATGTCTTTCTACTGCCAAGTCTACAAGCTTTTCGATAAGAGCTGCATATTCAACATTTGTATGCTTCCATAACAATGGGAACATGCTGAATGGAGTAAAGCCAGGCATTGTGTTCACTTCGTTTATATAAACTTTGCCGTCTTTTGTCAAGAAGAAGTCAGCACGAACAAGACCAGAGCAATCTAGTGCCTTGAAAGCTTTAATTGCATCTTCCTTAATTGCTGCATATTCTTGCTCTGACACTTCTGCCGGGATGATTAAACCAGTATTTCCATCCTCATATTTCGCCTTATAGTCATAGAAATCTTTCTTCGGAACGATTTCCCCAGCAACAGACACTGCTGGGAAATCGTTGCCAAGAACACCCACTTCGATTTCTCTTGCTGTAACGCCCTCTTCCACAATGATTTTGCGGTCGAATTGGAATGCTTCTTCAAACGCAGCATCCAGCTCATTTCGAGACGTACATTTGCTGATGCCTACACTTGAGCCTAAATTAGCTGGTTTCACAAAACATGGATATCCTAAGTCTTGTTCTACTTTTGTATAGGCTGCTTCTTTTTCACTTTGCCATTCACTTCGAATGAAAGAAGTGTATTTAACCTGGTTTAATCCGGCTACCTCAAAGATATTCTTCATGATTACCTTATCCATACCAGCAGATGATGCTAATACACCATTACCTACATAAGGAAGATTCAACAGCTCAAGCAGCCCTTGCACTGTTCCGTCTTCCCCGTTCGGTCCGTGAAGCAATGGGAAAATAACATCAAGCTGAGTGTCACCAGCTTGGAACAAGTCAGGAGAAAGAACTGTTCCTGATAGCCCTTCCTGTCTTTTAAACTCTAATTCTTTCACTGTTTCTACAGGCCCAGTAAGCTGTTCTCCTCTAATCCATTCACCCGTCTCTGTTATGTAAATTGGATGAATATCAAATTTATCTGTATCCAAGGCTTTTATAACAGCCAAGGCAGTTTGCATGCTGACTCTATGTTCAGCGGATTTTCCGCCATATAGTAAACCAATTTTCTTTTTCATAATTCGTACCTCCATATTTTAAAGACACACACTTGTTATTCTACCACTACACCCTTATCTTCAAAAGAGGAATCATGGACTAGCTCTGCTTTTTATCAAATTGTAAAATTTGCGCATGCTTTTGTAATAAATTATGTCACAAGCCATGTAAATGCAGCTTATTCAAAGAAATTTCTATAGGCTATTTATCGGTCATCTAAGACAGGCTGCCAAGCCTTTAATCTTCTTTCTTATTTTCTCCGCGAAAAACCTTGGCACTTCTGACATACTCTATATCACTTACATTGCTGCGAAAATTAATGACTCGCGCTAATGCAAAGAAATAATCAGATAAACGGTTCAAATACTTTAAGGGCAATTCAGGGACATGCTCCTCTTCCCTCATTAAAGTAACAACACACCGCTCCGCTCTTCTTGTTACTGTTCGGGCAATATGGATGGCACTGGCCGCAGCTGTTCCCCCTGGCAGAATAAACCGTTCAATAGGCGGCGCTTCCTCCATTAAATCATCGATGCGCTCTTCCAAATACAAAACAGCTTCTTCCGATAACTTTAACGGCCTGTTTTTTGTTATGCTAGCTAAATCTCCACCGCAGTCAAAAAGCTCATGCTGAATTTTTTCTAAATTTGCCTTTACATCTGAATAAATATCCTCCACTAACAAAGAAATGGCCTGGCCAACGAAGCAATTCGCTTCATCCACTGTGCCGTAAGCTTCCACTCTGATATCATCTTTATAAGCTCTTCCGCCAATGATATGTGTCTGGCCTTTATCTCCTGTTTTCGTATAAATTTTCATTTCATCCCTCTTTCTAAAGCTGTCTTCCTATTTTGCCTTTTATCCAAAGCCATCGTCATTACCTCATAAACTCCTTTAGCAACAGCTTTCCCTAAATCTGTAATGTTGCCGCCAAATTCATGAAATTTGCCTTTTTGGGTAGCAGCAACAAGCAAGCTGTCTGTGGGAGTTCCCGTTGCAGGCGTGCCAGTAGCAGGATCAGTTACTTGTCTGTTCCGAAGTACGCTTGCTTTCGTCTCTGTTGCCGTCATCGCACATTGCAGAAATGCTTGCTCAGACAGCTCGCCATTTATAAATATCCAAATATTAATCGTGCCCGGGACAATGAGTGAGGAGTGCTGCTCACTCAAAGCTGCATCCGCCGGATTGCCGACACTGGCAGTAACCACGAAGAAAAGACTGGTGGCACCTGCCTGATATTTGCGGTAAGCAGTATCCTCCAGCTCAACCGCTGTCATCATCGCAACCGTTTCACTTGGCAAAAACCCGTTTTTAACGAGATAATCATTCATCTCCATTTTATAATCATCACAGTTGTAGTCTTTATTCACATGACGGTTAATAAAATATTTGTGCCAGCCTATCCCTGCTCCTGTCACACCAGAAGATAATGATTTCAGTGGAATATCGGTTGTAATGGCTATGTATTCTTTAGAGAGGGTCAAATTAGCTTCGCCAACTTCCTCTTGCAAATAAGCACTGCTTTCTCTAAGAGAGAGCACAAGGTTCGCCGCCGGCACTTGCGGATGCTGAGCTCTTATCACATCTGTGCCGTATACTTTTTTTATTTTATCCTCTTGAAGAACTTTCCGCGGGTGCGAGTCTGCTTCAATCTCGCTGTTATGAAGCAATAATAGCCTGTCACAATAAAGACTAGCCAAATTTAAGTCATGAAAAATACAAACAACCGTCAAGCCCCGCTTTTTGCTCCACTCTTTTAATAATTCAAGCAGCTCCTTTTGAAAGGAAAGATCAAGATGGTTAGTCGGTTCATCAAGTAGGAGAATTTCAGGCTCCTGTGCCAAGCATTGCGCTAAATACACCCTTTGCTTTTCCCCTCCAGACAGCTCACCAATCAAGGTATTGCTGTAATGGCTGATGCCTGTCTGTTCCATTGCGCTATGAATGACAGCTTTATCCTCCCTTGATAATCCTTGCATCCAGCCTTTTTGATGTGCATATCTGCCCATTGAAACGATTTCCTCGACAGTATAAGAAAATGCCTCTGCGGTTTGTTGAGAAAGGGTAGAAACGATCTGGGCAAATTCCTTTTGTTTATATTCGGAGACTTTTCTGCCTTTAATAAAAAGCTCCCCAGCATTAGGTATAACAATCCCGCTTATCAGCTTAAATAAAGTTGTTTTTCCGCTGCCATTCGGGCCGAGTATGCCAAGCATTTCCCCTTTTTGTACAGAAAAAGTAATATCCGTTAACACTTTTTTCTCTCCATATTGAAATGACAGCTTTTTTGCCTCCAGCATCGTCTTACCTCCCTTTCTTTCTATAGTTCAACAGCAAAATGGCAAATACAGGAGCTCCGGAAAGGGCTGTAATTACACCGATTGGCAGCTCCGCCGGGGAAATTATCGATCTTGCCAATAAATCTGCCAAGATTAAAAATCCGCTGCCAACGAATATAGACAGCGGCAGTACATGACGGTGATTACTTCCAGCCACTATCCTGACTAAATGTGGGATAACAAGCCCAACAAAGCCAATTGTCCCAGATACTGCAACAGCAGCACCTGTGAGCATGCTGCCGGCAAGTATAATGGTCATTTTCCTAAACCTTACTTGCACTCCTAAATGCTGTGCTCTTTCTTCCCCGAATGCCAATATATTAAGCTCCCTGCCTTGCAATAAAAGAATCAAACAGCCAATGATAAAAAAGGGCAGGAAAATTTGAATATACGTCCATCCCCTCATTGAAACACTTCCAAGCAGCCAGCCAATAATCTGTCTTAGCTCATCTCCTGTTAACGCAATTAACAAGGAAATAAAAGCGCCTAAAAAGGAACTGAAAATAATGCCTGTCAGTATAATCGTTTCTACCTTCATAGCAGGGTCCAGCTTTTTTGCAAATAACAGCACCAGAAAAACGGTTAAAAAAGCGGTCACAATACTCAGCACAGGCAACGTATAGCTCCCTAAAAAGGGAATGGTAATATGAAAAAACAAGGTTGCCACAGCACCAACAGAGGCACCTGAGGATACACCGAGAGTATACGGGTCTGCCAACGGATTGCGCAGCAATCCTTGAAAAGCACAGCCTGCAATTGCAAGGCTTGCACCAACAAGGCCCGCTAGGATAACACGAGGCAGACGAATATTACTAACGATGTTGGCTTGCATCGTATCTACTGTAAATACTTCTGTATGACTGACTGAATTTATGAATATCTTGATGATCGTTAAGAAAGACACAGAAACCGTTCCAATGGATATCCCTAAAAAAAGTGCGATGATGAGAAAAAAAGCGGCCAAAAAATAAGCCGCTTTTGTTTTATTTAAATACATCCGGATATACTGCCTTCGCAAATTCCTCTACCCCTTGTGCCAGCCTTGGGCCAGAACGTGATACAAGATCTTCATCCACTTCCACTATTTGTTTATCCTTTACTGCCGTTACCTGATCCCAGCCATCCCTTTTTGTTACTTGTCCGACCGGATCTGGTGAGTAGCCGCCATAAGTAGTTATAACTACATCTGGATCTGCCTCAATGACTGCCTCTTGGTCAACTTGAACCCAGCCAGCTTCCTTAATAACATTTGTTGCATTAATGGTATCAATCATTTCTTGCATAAATGTATCTTTTCCAGTTGTAAAAATACTTGGTTCAGGGCTGACCTCTACATACACATCCTTTTTGTCTTTTTCAGATATGCTTGCAGCCTTTTCTTTAATAGAAGCAATGTCATCCTTCATATCTTGAACTATTTCTTCAGCTTTCTCTTTTTCACCAACTGCTTTACCAATCATTTCAATACTGTTATAAACACCATTAAAATCAGTCGCATCATTTACGACAAGTACATCTATCCCAGCGTCGCTCATCTGCTGCAGTCCATCTGCCCATGTGTCAGCGACTGATTCATGTGCAAGCACTAAATCAGGATCTAAGGAAAGGATCTTCTCCACATTAAGCTCCATACCCACTACTTTTTCGATATCTTTCGTTTCTTCTGGATAATCATCACTTTCAGAAACACCAACAACTTCATCGCCCACGCCTAATGCAAAAGCTACTTCTGTGTTGCTTGGCATTAAGGAAACGATTTTTTGAGGATCTTCTTCAATGACTACCTCTTTATCAACTGCATCTGTAATAGTAACAGGAAACTCTGCCTCTGCTTGTTCAGATTTCTGCTTGTCATTACTTTCACTGTCAGAAGCTTGTCCGCATCCAGCCAACACTAAACACGCCATTAACGCTCCGCAAAATAATGAATAATACTTTTTCATTTTATTTCCTCCCTTTATTTGTTTGGAAAAATAAAAAGGGGCTTGTCCTCATAGATTAGAACCCATAAAAAAACACACTTTTTTAGCAAAAGAGTGTGGCAGCTTTAAAAGGTCCCATTGGACAACCTCCGGGAAGGACTTTCATTATAAAAATCGCGCTCCACACCATCCTATCCTCGTAGGCATTTTAAGGTGTATAGATGGATGGCAGGTCTCCTGACTTATGACTATTGCTTCCTTGCGCCTTCCCATATGTTTACAGTGGCATCATTGCAAGAACAGCAGTCATTTACAGTGGCGGGACCGTGCTGGATTTTCACCAGCTTCCCTTTTAAGCTTAATGCAAAGCACACCAAGCACCATCCTCTATCTTTTTCATTTTTCATCAACGTTGATTATACACTAAATTAAGCTGTCAAAGTTAGTTAACAGCAAGCATTTTTTTATCGAGCTCAACAGGTATCGGGCGATCAAGATGGATTCCCTCCAGAGACAGCTTGCATGTATATGCCAACAGCCTCACACCAGCCTGTTCAGCTTGGATGAGTGATTCTGCAAAGAAGGGGTCAATATGTGCTGCAGATGTAACTAAATCAACATCTTCCCGCTGGACAACAAATAATATAGCCGTATTCCATGTCCCTTCCTTCGCTATTGCTGCAAGCTCTTGAACATGCTTAGCCCCTCGTGCTGTTACAGCATCAGGAAACATTCCGATCTTCCCCTCTGCAAGTGTGACACTTTTCACTTCAAGCAAAAGCCCCTCGCCTTTTTCATTCTGCAGCATAAAATCCCATCTGGAATTGCCATAAGCAAACTCTGATTTCACCCATTTAAACGTGTTAAGCTCGGGAAGTGCACTGCTTTTCAACACTTTTTCAATCAGCTTGTTAGGAAATGTCGTATTAACAGATACAAATATCCCTTCATGCTCAACAAGCACGGCAGTCCATTTAGTTTTCCTGTTAGGATTTGTACTTGGGAGCACATATACGACCGTATCCTTGACTAACAATTCCTTCAATCTGCCAGGATCAGCTAAATGAACAGTCTCGATAGAGTTTGTTTCTTCGTGCAGACATGTAAGAATAAAGCGATTTGGTCTTTCTTTAAACAGCATTCTGACAAGCGGCTGGGGAAAAGCTTCCGAAATCGAGTTGCTCAAAACTATTCACCACTTTCTAGCTAGTTAATGATAACCTCCCACTCTTTTGTTCTTTTATCATAAATTAGCTTTGCATCATAATTGCTTTGTTTGCTTTTTTTCTCATATTCTTCGTACATATTATCCATATTCAGATAATCACCGATGACCCATATAGGGATTTCAATCCGAAGCCGGTTTTGGCTTGCCTTTTGAATGGAAATGACCATTCCTTCTTTCATTAAACCCTTTAAAAGCAGAACTCCTTGCTGACTCAGCGGTGTATATACCCGCTTCTTTTTTACCCCAAACAAAGTTTTGTCTGCCTTCAAACGGTTCAGTTTCTGTCCTAACACCTCACCGAAAAAGGAATAAAATACAGGAAGGTTTTTATAATATGTCTTATTGAACCAGCCGTCATCATGAGCTAAATATACAAACTGGTTGTTGAGATGCTGATAGAACGGCGCCCTTAAATGGTCTCTTTTATGAGCAAGATATAGTAGCTCCGCAATTGTTTGCCCATCAAGCACATCTAATGCCTCTGTCTCCTCAAAATCGATCCACGCAAAGTCACCGTAACCATAAACATCTTCTTTGGCAAGCTTTGCAATTTTTTGGTCAGAAACATATTCAAACATTGTGTGTGTATGTAATTCTCCGTCATCAAACTGATGCTTCATAAGTAAGATTGATGAAATCGATTCAGATAAAAATTGATAAAATTCGTAAAATTCAATTCCGTATGATAGGACGAATCGTTCCTTTTCATGAAGATGAATATACACTACATCCCGGATATCATGATTGCCTTTTTTCATAAAGTACCCCCCAAACCCTTTAAGCAAAAATAATAGATACTTTTTATCCCATTTAGTTTATCAAAAACAAACTTAAATAGCTTCTAAATGATTTATCGTCAAAAACAAATATGTAAACTGTCTCGGAGTATTTTAATTTCTCCCTGTATGCTTTCCTAATATACGTAGATTGATACAGCAGCAAGCCATTTTCCATTACATTATACAAGGTATCTGTGTTGTTTTATATAATTATCGAAGGAATATAAAAAATGATATATAGATGTAATTTTATTTTAAAAAACCGCCTCAATAAAAGAGACGGTTTTATGATGGGATACCCCTACACAATATTCGTTTTTTTCAATAATCTTTTTATGCTGCTATCTGCTTCCTTCAAAATGAGCGGTTTATCTATTGTTCGCATTATTTTATTTTCCATTACGATTCTGCCGTCAATTATTGTTGTTACTACATCAGCTCTTGTTGCTGAGTAGACAATCCTCGATATTGGATCTACATCATAAGAAGGATATGTGTGGAAGTTTTGTAAATTGAGAATGGCTATATCTGCTTTTTTCCCCACTTCAATGCTTCCGATTTCTTTCTCTAATCCTACTGCCTTTGCGCCGCCGATTGTCGCCATTCTAAATACTGTTCTTGCATCCATTGCTGTCGGACCATGAATTGGCTTTTGGATTAATGCAGCTAATCTCATTTCATTGAACATATCAAGATTATTATTGCATGGAGCTCCATCTGCACCAAGGCTTACTGAGGCATGATTACACAGGAGCTCAGGGGTATCTGCAATACCTGATGCCAGCTTTAGGTTAGAGCCTGGGCAGTGGCTTACATGAACTCCTTTTTCTTTTATAATCCTCTTTTCCTCTTCATCAAGCCAAATACAGTGAGCCAATATCAGCCGCTCATTGGCCAGGCCGAGATGATCAAGATAGACTACATTCCTCATTCCTGTTTCTTCTTGAACAATTTCAATTTCTGTTTTGTTTTCAGATGCGTGTGTGTGTACAAGCACATTATACTTATCTGAAAGCACCTTTACTTCTTTGAGGAGTTCCTCTGTACAGGACACAACAAATCTCGGTGAAAAGGCGTATTTTATTCTTCCTCCATCAAATTGATCCCACTTTTCCAATAAATCCACACTTTGCTGGATAGAGTCTGCCGTTTTTTCTTGCAGAGCCTTTGGCACCTCGCTGCCCTTATCCATCATCACCTTCCCTGAAACCGCCCTGATTCCGCTTTTGGCGATTGCCTGAAAAGCATAATCAGCATGATGAACGGTCTCCATATCGACAATTGTTGTTGTACCGCTTTCCATCAGCTCACCGATCCCCAGCATTGCTGAGTAATAAATTGAGTCCTCATCATGAGCAGCTTCTAGTGGCCAGATTCGTTTGCGCAGCCAATCCATCAGCTCTAAATCATCTCCCTTGCCCCTGAATAAGGTCTGGCATAAATGAATATGTGTTTGCACAAATCCTGGGATTACCGTATGTCCTGCCGCCTCTATTATTTTATCTGCAGTGCTAGCATCAATTTCTGGTCCAATTGCCTTGATAAGGTCATTTTCAATTAATATATCCCCGTTTACTATTTCTTCTTGCCCATTCATCGTTACGATTTGTGCATTCTTGATTAATATTGTCGTCATTGTCCTTTTCCCCCTATACACATAAAAAGCTACGAAAAAACAAGCTGAAAATGCCTGTTTTTTCGTAGCTAGAAATTTACGGTTTCTAAGTAGAGACCCTTAAACCAATTATTAAGGATATACGAAAGTAACATAATTAAATTAACTTTTATAAGATAATATTAACTCAATCTCATTTGACAGCAAGTTAATTGTCAGAAAACTTAACATACTTTTTACAACCCGATGGTAAAAAAATATCCATTTCATTCTTGTTGTTTATTTCATATAATAGTACAGGGTATAAACAACTATGACTTTGGCGGAAAGGAGTGGGAAGTATGATACAAAACATGTCAGACAATCAAATCACACTTCACATTATTAAAACACTGAAAGAAAATAAAAAAGCAGAATTTGAGACAATTGTTGATGAGCTTCAGCCATACGACATTGCTCAAATTTATGAATCACTCCCCGATAAGCATAGGACCCACTTTCTCCTTTATCTAAATACAGATTTGTTAGCAGACCTGCTCGAAGAAGTTAATAAAGAAGAGCAGCTTGATATATTGAATAAACTTGGCATTGAAAAGACAGGGAAGGTTCTTGATTTAATGGACAACGATGACCTCGCATCCCTTCTTAATGAACTTTCACCGGAAAAAACGGAACAATTGCTTTCGGGGATGAAAAAAGAAGAGTCCATCATCGTCCAAAACTTAATGAACTACCCGGATGAAACAGCCGGCCGACTAATGACGAACCGCTTTGTTTGGATACGCGATTATTATTCGACAAGAGAAGCAGTCGATAAGCTTAAGAGCTTTGCTGATTTTGCAGAAACATTAAGCTATCTTTATGTCATTGATCAAAAACGGAAATTAGTTGGAGTAGTATCTTACCGGGATTTATTAATTGCAGAGCCGCAGGATAAAATCAGGGACATTATGTATGAGCGGGTAATCAGTGTTTCTGTTGCTGAGGACCAAGAGCAAGTTGCTCATATCATCCAGAAATATGATTTCTTAGCCATTCCTGTTGTTGATGATGAAAACATGCTGATGGGTATTGTTACCGTCGATGATATTATTGACGTTGTTATCCAGGAAGCTGATGAAGATATTCAAAAATTATCTGCCGGCGGTAAGGATATAGACTTCGATACGAAAGCACATGTTGCAGCATATCGCAGACTGCCTTGGCTTATTTTGCTCCTGTTTATCGGCATAGTGTCAGGCAGTATTATCAGTTCTTATGAGGATATTCTCAGTAAAGCTGTAGCGTTGTCCTTTTTCATGCCGATGATTTCCGGAATGACCGGTAATACTGGCACACAATCGCTTGCGGTTATCGTTCGCGGATTAATTTCTAATACAATTAATAAAAAGATTGTTACTAAGGTAATTTTCAGGGAATTGCTTGTCGGCCTTATAATTGGAGCAACATGTGGCATAATCATCACATTAATAGCATATGTATGGCAAGGAGATCCTGTCTTAGGGTTTGTGGTTGGATGCTCCCTTTTCTTTACACTTATTATCGGCACACTGTCTGGTACAATCATTCCGCTGATCTTGTATCGCTTTAAGATTGATCCTGCAGTAGCTTCAGGTCCACTTATTACTACATTAAATGATATTTTTTCTTTGTTTATTTATTTTGGCATCGCAAGTGCCTTCCTTAAACATATTATGTAAAGCCAAACGCTTCATTAGAATGACTTCCCAATTTCTAATGAGGCGTTATTTTTTTCACTTAAGCAAAAGTTAAATATTTTTTGCCAATATAAAAAAATGGAAACTATTAGTCCCTTGTAACCGTCTTAATAATTGCAATTCATTTCCAGTTATTTATAAGGAGTTTTGCTTATGAGAGGAAGAAACAACAGTGTTTCAGATAAAGTTGATTGGACATTATGTTTGCTGCTGCTGCTGTTTTGTTTGACAAGCTGTGTGTCGATATACAGTGCAGACAAAGATTATCTGCCCTCACAAATTATGTGGTATGTGATCGGCTCGGTCGCTATCGCTGTTATTACTTACTTTGATAATGACCAGTTGAGGAAGCTGACGTGGATTTTATACGGAATCGGAATCGCCCTTCTTCTAGGACTCGTTTTTGCACCGATCACCGATTTCACTCCAGAACGAAACGGCGCTCAAAGCTGGTATGTCATCCCATCTGTTGGCAGCATCCAGCCTTCGGAATATATGAAAGTATTCACGATTATGGCATTATCAAAGGTTATCCATGACCATCATGAAAAGACAGTTTATACTTCATTAAAAACAGACCTTATCCTTTTATGTAAAATAGGCCTTACGGCAGGAATTCCAATAGGACTTGTTATTGTACAAGACTTTGGAACGACATTAGTTTTAATTGCCATCGTCGCAGGGATGGTTCTTGTTTCAGGCATTACCTGGAAGATCATTATTCCGTTATACAGCTCCATTATTTCCTTCGGGGCGCTTGTGATGTATTTAGCTGTTTTCGGCAGAAGCCTGCTCGCTAAATACTTAAGCATCGACCAGTATCAGTTTGCCAGAATTGACTCATGGCTTGATCCTGTTGAAGCAGGAGATTCCGGTCTCCAGCTCGTCTGGTCTCTGCAGGCAATAGGCTCAGGTCTTATTTCAGGAAAGGGCTATGGGAACGTTGAGGTTTATATCCCCGAAAGGCATACAGATTTTGTGTTTACTATTATTGGAGAGGAATATGGCTTTGTGGGTGGAAGCATCCTAATTATTCTATATTTCCTGCTTATATATCATTTAATCAGAACTGCCTTTCTATCTAATGATCCTTACAGCATTTATATATGTGTCGGTGTTATTAGCATGATTGCGTTCCATGTATTTGAGAACATTGGGATGACAATCCAGCTCCTTCCTATTACAGGTATTCCGCTTCCCTTTATCAGCTATGGAGGAAGCTCGCTAATGACGAATATGATGGCAATGGGGCTAATCTTCAGCATTCGCTATCATCATCGCAGCTATATGTTCTCTCCCTCTCTTTCCATATAATAGAAAGCAAAAAAAGCAGCAAATCATTCATTGCTGCTTTTTTGCTTGTTTAAATCCTAGCAGCAACCGGGTATAGTTTTCTAACAGCTGCAGAAAATAATGGTGATATTTGAAAGTTATTTGAACTTATGTGTTTTACACTAGTTTTCCACATGTTTCCTGTATATGATAGTAGTAGAAAGAATCATCAGTAAATTGAAATCAAAACTAAATTAAAATAATTATAATTAAGTATTGATTTTAAATTAAAACTTGTTATAATTAAAGTATGATAAATCGAAGGGAGCTAATCAAAATGGGATTACAAACTAAAGTTGAATTACAAAAAGAATTAAATGTACAAGTAGCAAACTGGAGCGTGCTTTACACAAAACTTCACCAGCATCACTGGTATGTAAAAGGACCTTTCTTCTTTACATTACATGAAAAATTTGAAGAGCTCTACGACGAAGCGGCAGAAGTTGTAGATGAACTTGCAGAACGTTTATTGGCAATCGGTGGAAAGCCTGTTTCCACATTAAAAGAATTTATGGAAACTTCTACACTATCAGAAAGCACAGAAAAATTATCAGCAACTGAAATGGTGAAATCTCTTGTAGAAGATTACAGCCACCTCAATACACAACTTAGAGCATTAGCGGGACATGCTGACGAGCTTGACGATACTGTGACACATGATATCGCAATTGGATTAACAGAAAAAATCGAGAAGCATCTATGGATGCTTACAGCATACTTATCTGAATAAAAAATAAGGCATCCTTTCAAAGGATGCCTTTTCTCATGTTAACTTTGGCTTCAGCATTTTAATATGTCCAGGAAGAACCTTCAGTTCACTTGGTGTTTTTGTGTAAACCTCGCCATCCATATCCACATCCACAAAATGCTCAGAGCTTATTTTAATATGTTTCCCTCTTATATACACAACCTCCTCCATAAACGCCTTATCTGTTTCGAAGTCAATTTTCCGCAAGTCATTTAACTCTTTTACTAGCTGAAAATTTGTATTCCTGACAAGGAAAACATCAACCATTCCATCATTATAGGAAATGGAGAATGGCAATCGTTTCCCCCCAATATAGTTACCATTCACTACTATTGCCAAAACAGCCTTTTCACGTATTTCCTTGCCGTCTATATTCATGACAAGCTCTTTCGGCTCTGTGTTTTGGATGGTTCTAATAGCACTTAGAACATAACTCGCCTTTCCAAGAACGTTTTTCTCCTCTTCCCTAATATTATTTGATGTTTCAGCAACAATGCCTATCCCCCAAAAATTCAAGAAGTAAGCAGAATCAGTTTGAACAATATCAACAGCTTCTTCTTCTCCATTAGAAACAAGCTCCTTGGCTGCTTTTTGCAAATTTTGCTGTATATTTAAAGTCCGGCTGAAATCATTGCATGTCCCCCCTGGCAAGACAGTCAGCACAGGTCGTTTCTGTAAGCCGGCCAGTCCATTTATGCATTCGTGGATAGTTCCATCTCCACCAAGAACAATTACAAGATCTACCTTCTCTCCATACTCTCTGCATATTTCTGCAGCATGCTTTGGCCGGCTCGTTTTAAAAACATGCAATTGATCTATTTCATTTGCAAACACAGGTAAACAGCTTTGAAGCTGTACATCCGTTTCCTTTTTGCCTGCATTGCCATTATAAATAAAAAGGGCATTTTTATATTTCATAGTTTCTATGCATCCTCCTTCTTTTTATACCCTTTACCCATAAAGTACATAAAAGCTAACTTGTCTCTGCATAACTTTGGAAATATCTAGCATTATGATAAAATATAGTCCAAATACAAAAGCAGCGGAGGAACTTATGTGAAAAAACAATTTGTTGTGATTGGACTAGGGAATTTTGGCGGGAGTCTTGTTAAAGAATTTCATGAGGCTGGAACAGAGGTATTGGCAATTGATCAAAGCCTGGAAAGGGTCGAAAAATACCGCCCGTTTGCCACGCACTGTGTACAGGTCAACAATATGAGCGAGGCAACGCTGACAACTCTTGGAATCCGCAACATGGATCATGCTTTTGTTGCTTTGGGAGATGACATTGAGTCGAGCGTACTTACAACCTTGATTTTAAAAGAAATGGGCATGAAGCAAGTTTGGGTTAAAGCAGCAGATACTTATCATAAAAGAGTCCTAGAAAAGATAGGAGCAGACCGAGTCATCCATCCAGAAAGGGATATGGCTAAAAGAATCGCCCATCATGTTATCTCTGAAAAAATGATTGATTATATTGAGCTGTCAGATAAACACGGCATTGTAGAATTAGCTGCCACAGAGAAAGTACACCAGCAAACACTTCTTGAATTAAATGTTCGAGCCAATTTCGGCTGTACGATAATCGGCATTCAACGAAAGGGCGATACAATCGTCTCCCCTTCTGCCGAAGAGAAAATTTATAAAGGCGATACACTGATTGTCATCGGCAGCAATGAAGATATTTACCGATTCGAAGAAGATGGATTATAAGCAAGCGGAGAAAATCCGCTTTTTTTTATGCAGCTAGAATGCAGACCTTCTCTGTTTCCACTCCAATTTCAGCTAACCTTCCTTCTAACTTTTTAGTTTATTCTCAAATCTGACGGGTAATAAGGACAATAAGTCATGACAAGGAGGAATAATATGATAAATAACAGTGGAAATTGGAATGGATGGAACAACTACTTAGACAGATTGCCAGATTTTCTCTTGGCAGTGGTCGTATTAATCCTCGGTTGGATTATCGCAAAAATCATTGAGAAAGCCATTTATAAAGGACTTCAGAAAACAAAGCTCGATGATAAAATTTTTCCTGAAGGAAAACCAAAAAAGTACTCTTCTGAAAAAATTATCAGTAAAATAATATTTTACATTTTACTTGTGTATGTATTCAGTCTCTTCTTTAACATCTTGAATTTAACTGTTATTACATCACCATTAGTATCAATGCTCTCATCTATTTTTGGAGCAATCCCTAATATTCTAAAAGCTGCCATCATTCTATTGGTTGCATGGCTGGTTGCTTCTGGCTTAAAGTACTTGATTAAAAAGTCAGGGAACACATTGAAAGTCCATGAGAAACTTAACAAATGGAAATTACTAGACAACAATCAACAGCAGCCTAACCTGATAGACAAGATTGCGAATATCGTCTTTTATTTTGTACTACTTCTTTTCTTGCCTGCGGTTTTAGGCGCACTTGATTTATACGGGGTTTCAGAACCATTTGCTAACATGCTTCAAAATATTCTTGCATTCCTGCCTAAGCTTCTTGCAGCAGCGTTGATTGTTTTAGTCGGTTATTTTGCAGCAAAAATCGTCCGCACAATCATTACAAGCTTCCTGCAAAGCGTCGGTTTAGAATCATTGGCTAACCGCTTTGGAATGGCGAAGTTATTTGAAAAAACATCCCTATCTACTATAGTAGGTAATATCGTATTTATCTTCATTATGATTCCTGTCGTTATTTCTGCATTAGAGAAACTGGATATAGACGGAATCTCCCAGCCTGCAGTAAGCATGCTGAATGATGTACTGACAATGATTCCAAACATTGCTGTGGCAATCTTCCTTGTATTGCTGGGCGTATGGATTGGTAAATGGATTAAACAAATCGTCTCATCCCTATTATCTGGCTTAGGAATCGATTCTTATGTCCATAAGATAGGAATTGCACCTTCTACAAGCATTGCCAACCTGATTGGTTCAATTGCACAAATTTTAGTTGTTTTCTTGATGGCAGTCCAAGCATTAAATCTGCTCGGCCTTGAGTTCTTAGTTACATTATCAACGGCTGTTGTGGCTTACTTGCCGCAAGTCATTGCCGCTGTTGTAATTATTGGTGTAGGTTTGTGGCTCGGAGTTCTTGTGAAAAACACACTTGCAGGACTACTTCATGGAGCGGCATTTAGACTGCTTCCTTCCATAGCGAAGTACTCTATTATTGCCATTACAATCTTTATGGCATTAGATCAATTAGGTGTTGCTTCTTCTATTGTTACAGCTGCATTCACTCTTATCCTTGGTGGTCTAGCTCTTGCATTCGGACTAGCCTTCGGTCTTGGCGGAAAAGATTTTGCTGCTAAGAGATTAAGAAAGCTTGATGCAAAGATGGATGAATCAGGAATCAATAAGAATCAAGATGACAGCAGTATGTAATAAGCTTATATGTAAAGAAACTCCGCAATTTGCTTGCGGAGTTTTTTTCAATCATCTGAAAAAACCGTCATTTCTTATAAGTTATTAGTTGATATGAAACCAATTTCATAGTTTATGCTTAACTAAACGGCGCAGCTTTTCAGCGTTATATGCGTGAATTTTGCATAGCGTGATGGTCAGCTGCTCCGCTGCTTATTCTTACGGCAAGTCTGTATCAAGCAATTCATAACCGTCTACCAATGTGGACAACGGCACGATTTCGGCATCTTTTTGGTATAACGGAATATATTGTTTCAGCACAGATACAACAGCAGGACCGGAAATGCCTACATGGCCGATTGCAATATACTCGTCCTTCTTATTAAGGTTCTTAACAAGACTTGTTGCCTGCTTTTGGATATGCTGGTTAGAATAAATGTGATCGAAGAACATATTGTTCTCCAAATAAGGCACTTGCAATTCCTCTGCCAGTTTTTTTACGACGCTCTTCCCTGTCGTTTTGCTGTCGAGATAAAATAAATCGTGTTTTTTACACTCTTCTAATATTATCCTCATCACTCTTTCATCCTCTGTAGCCTTTGAACCCATATGATGATTCATCCCAACTGCATAAGGAATACTTTCAATGGCGGAGACAACTCTTTTTCTAATTTCTTCATCGCTTAAATTCGTTGTGATTGCTCCAGGACCAAGCCAGCTTTTTTTACCTTGCTTAGGCTCTAACGGCATATGAATGATAACATCATGCCCCTTTTTGTGAGCTTTAATGGCATCCTCTTTGCTCGTCGGCATAAATGGCATAATTGCCGCAGTGATTGGCACAGGCAGATTCAGCATCTCTTCTGTTCCCTTCATATTGTTGCCGAAATCATCAATGACAATCGCAAGCTCTTTTTTTGCCTGCTGCTTTTCACCCTCCGCATATGCAGTCACACAGGAAAAGGTGAGCAAACAAAAAAGTAATAATGTTTTTCTCATAAAAACACCTCGCTTTTTTCCTTAGTATTTTCTTCTAATCCAGACTTCATCCACTTATTTACTTCCATAAAAAAATGACTTGGCATAAAGCCAAGTCACTATTTGCGATGCATTTTGAATTCCAGGAACAGATCATTATACTCAGCTAAAGACCGCTGCCCAAGATTCTCATACACCTCAAGTTTCGATGTCATTTCCTCATCTAAATAAAAGCGTTTATCAGAAGTAATTTCTTCCGGCAAGTATTGCATTGCCGCTTTATTTGGCGTCGAATAGCCAACATACTCTGTGTTTTGTGCTGCATTTTTTGCATCAAGCATAAAATTGATAAACTGATGAGCACCATCAATATTTTTTGCTGTTTTCGGAATAACCATATTATCAAACCAAAGATTAGAGCCTTCCTGTGGAACCACATATTCTACCTCTTCATTTTCCCACATGATTTCAGCTGCCATGCCTGACCATAGTACGCCAATCGCTGCTTCTTCGTTTTCTATAAGCATACGAATTTCGTCCCCAACTATTGCTTTAACATTAGGAGTCAGCGTATCCAGCTTCTCCTTCGCTTCCCGCAAATGCTTATGATCTTTGTCATTAAGAGAATAGTTTAAGCTGTTAAGGCTCATCCCCATTATTTCTCTTGCTCCATCTATAAGCATGATTTGGTTTTTCAAGTCACTATCCCATAAGTCATTCCAGGAAGTTATCTTTTTCCCTCCGAGCATTTCGGGATTATACACTATACCTACTGTTCCCCAAAAATAAGGGATGGAATATTTATTATCCGGATCAAATGATAAATTCATGAATCTGCTGTCAATATTTTTGAGATTCGGTAACTTTGTATGATCAATCGGGAGAAGGAGATTCTCCTCTTTCATTTTATCAATCATATATTCAGAAGGGATGGCAATATCATAATTCGTGCCGCCCTGTTCTATTTTAGTCATCATCGCTTCATTTGAATCAAATGTCTCATATATAACCTTTATTCCTGTCTCTTTTTCAAACTTATCGATAAGGTCCGCATCGATATAATCTCCCCAGTTATAGACCGTTATCGTATTTCCACCCGCATACCCTCTGCTGCTGTTCACTTGATGAACAACTGCCATTAGGATAGCTGATAAGATGAGAGCTGCTGTCAGCCCTCTTATTAGCCCCTTCATTTGCTCACCCCCGGTTTATGCCTTCTGACTGTTCGCTTCGCAACGAAATAGTAGCCGATGACAAGCAGCAGTGTAATAAAGAATAGCAAAGCAGAAAGTGCGTTGATATTAAGCGAAATTCCTCTTCTTGCCAATGAATATATTTCTACAGATAAAGTAGAAAAACCATTGCCTGTCACAAAGAAGGTAACTGCAAAATCGTCCAAAGAATAGGTTAGCGCCATAAAAAATCCAGCATAGATACCTGGAGCAATATATGGCAGAATAACCTTCGACAGAACTTCCTTCCAGCCTGCGCCAAGGTCAAAAGCTGCATCCATTAAGGTTGGGCTCATTTCCTGAAGCTTTGGCAGCACCATTATTACCACTATCGGAATAGAAAAGGCAATATGCGACAAGAGAACAGATACAAAACCGAGTTTTATTCCTAAAATAGTAAAGAAAATCAGAAACGATGCACCAATGATAACATCAGGACTTACAATCAAAACATTATTTAAGGACAACACCGTATTCCTTAATCGTTTTCTTCTCATCATGGAAAGACTGATTGCTCCAAACACACCGATAATGGTCGCAATCGATGCTGACAGCAGTGCGACAATTATCGTGTTCAGTACAATCACAAGCAGCCTTGTGTCTTGAAACAGCTCTTTGTACCACTTCCAAGTGAAGCTTTGGAAATCATGCATTGTACCACCGCTGTTAAAGGAATAAAAAATCAAATAAAAGATTGGGGCATATAGAAGAATAAAAATGAAAACTAAATATAGTACAGATACTTTCGATAATTTATTCATCTTATCCCCCTCTCTTTCTTGCTACCTGTTAGCATCATAATCACAATCATGATAATAATCAGGAAAACAGCTATTGTAGAACCCATTCCCCAGTCTTGTGTGATTAAGAAATGCTGTTCAATGGCTGTTCCAAGCGTGATGACTCTGTTGCCGGCAATCAATCTTGTAATCATAAACAGAGATAATGCTGGAATAAAAACAGCCTGGCAGCCTGACTTGACCCCATCTATTGTTAATGGAAATATTACCTTTGAGAACGTCGTCCAGCTCGATGCACCTAAATCTTTTGACGCATCTACAAGACTAGGATTCAACTTTTCTAGTGCATTAAAGATTGGTAATATCATAAACGGAATAAAGATATACACACTGACAAACAGGAAGCTGAAATCTGTAAACAGAATTTGCTGTTTACCAATTCCTAAGAAGTCCAGCACCTCGTTTGCTGCACCATATGTTCCGAAAATCCCTAAAAATGCGTAAGCCTTTAAAAGCAGGTTAATCCATGAAGGCAGTATAATAAGGAGCAGCCATAATTGCTTATGCTTAGTCTTCGTTAATATATATGCTGTTGGATAAGCGATAATCAAGGAGAAAAAAGTGATCAAAAACGCATACCAAAAGGAGTTTAACGTCATTTTCAAGTAAACAGGTGTAAAAAACTTTTCGTAGTTACTGAATGTCAGCTGATCTTCAATATCAAAAAAAGAATAATAAACAATCAGCACCACAGGAGCAATTACAAACAACGCAATCCATAAGTAGTAGGGAATCGTATACCAATTTGCCTTATTTTTCATCATTTGCACCTTCATATGCCTCAAGGCGTCTGTCAAACTCTTCTTCTGTTTCTCCTATTCTCATGACATGAATTGCCTCTTTTTCAAAATCAAGACCAATTTCTTCCCCTACAACAACTTTTTTAGTGGAATGAACAAGCCACTCATTGCCATCCTCATCATATCCGCAAATTTCATAATGAACTCCCCTAAACAGCTGGGAATCTACCTTTACTTTAAGCTTTCCTGCATCTGGTGAAGTAATGTTTAAATCCTCTGGACGGATAACAACCTCCACCGCTTCATTATGGTTAAAGCCTTGGTCGACACATTCAAATGTTTTGCTTGCAAAATGAACGACAAAGTCTTTCTCCATTCTCGCTGAGACTATATTGGATTCTCCAATAAAATCAGCGACAAAACGATTAATCGGCTCATCATAAATATCCGTAGGTGTGCCGCTTTGTTCGATTTTGCCTTTATTTAAGACAAATATTTCATCTGACATTGCTAATGCCTCTTCCTGGTCATGTGTGACAAAGATAAACGTAATCCCAAGCCTTTGCTGAAGTTCTCTCAGCTCATACTGCATTTCTGTGCGCAGCTTTAAATCCAATGCAGAAAGAGGCTCATCAAGAAGAATTATTTCCGGTTCATTTACAATAGCTCTCGCAATGGCCACACGCTGCTTTTGGCCACCTGACATTTCACTTATTTCCCTATTCTCATAGGAATCTAAATTGACAAACCGTAATGCGTCCTTTACTCGCTTCTCTATTTCCTGCTTTTTCAGCTTTTTAATGCGCAAACCGAAGGCAACATTTTCAAAAACATTTAAATGAGGAAATAACGCATAATCTTGAAACACCGTATTTACTTGTCGTTTATTCGCTGGAATTTTATTGATAACTTTATCATTAAAGTAAATATTCCCCTCAGTCGGCTCCATAAAGCCTGCGATAAGGCGCAGAATTGTTGTTTTTCCGCAGCCTGAAGGTCCAAGCAGTGTATAGAATTTGCCTCGTTCTATTTCAAAGCTGACATTCTCTAGCACAGTCGTATTTTGGTCATAGGCTTTTGTTACATTTTCAAACCTTATAATAGATTCACCTGGCATGATATTCTCCTTTTCTCCTAAATTTATAAGTAAGAATCAGTTGCTACAAGCAGCAGTGAGGACTTACCATCAGCGATGTTAAAGAACTGGTGCTCCTCTGTCGCATGGAAATAGATGGACTCCCCTTGTCTTGCTCTGTATTCTTGTTTTCCGAGCTTTAACAGCACTTCCCCTTCCAAAACGAAGGCATATGTTTCAGACAGGGAAGGCTCAAACTTTTTAAATTCACCTTTTTTACTAAAGCTAAGCTTTATTGGCTCCATTTCCTTTTCATTGGATTCCGGTACTAGCCATTGAATATGATAGCCTTTTTCTTCATCAAAAAAGTCTGTTACATCCTCTTCTGTATAAACAACCTTCTGCTTCCTCTCTTCATCATCAAAAAATTCTTTTGGGGAACAGCCTAGCACTTCCAAAATATCAAAGAATGTTTCAATAGAAGGAGAGCTTAAATCTCGTTCGAGCTGTGATATATAACCTTTGCTTAAATCTGTCCTTTCCCCAAGCTCTTCCTGGGTCAGACCCTTTTTCAAACGCAAGTTCTTTATCTTTTTACCTATTTCCATATTTTTAACCTACTTTTTTGTTTAGAAATAGTAAACTCAAAGTCATAAAAGTTTAGTGAAACTAAACTTTAAGTTTAATTTTACTCCGTTCATTATACAATAATTTGAATGGACTGCAATCCTATTTTAAAAAAACATCCAACATATAAAAAAATGGAGGACTTTGCTTTCGCAAAATCCTCCCACATTGAATAGAAACTTATTCTTCCTCCATTAACGGTCTATACTTTCCATTCTCCACTTTTTCTATTTTCCCGAAATGTATAAGCTTTTTAAGTGAAGCATTACAGTAAGCAGAAGCATCATACGAATCCCTGCCAACTCTTATCCCAATCTCGGTAGGACCTATTCCAGCTTCCTCGTTCTTTTCCTTATACAAATCACACAAAGCGTTGTATATATTCTGATCTTTTTCGGTAATTCGTAGTTTGGAATATTGTTTCAAAATGTATTCCTCCTAATGCTTCTCCCTTATTCGATAATTTATCTAAGCTGACTTCTGTTCATTTCTCTAACCAAAAATGAATGAAAGACAGACCCCTGTAAAATAAGAATACTAATCATTAACGAAAATAACATTCATTTATGCATATTTTTTACAAAAATAGATATTAGGGTTGATAATCTGATTTGTTAATAGGTATTTCATATCATTTCAATATATAGAACACAGGTATAATAGTCTTAATATTTAGTCAATAAATAGCATTAAACTACGCAAATCACTCACTGTTTCTCCTTCCAAATACTCCCTTTATTAAAAAACTGCTTATTCTCTGCCGGTTTATAGTACATTTATCATTTGTTTTAATTTTGCATAAAAATACAATTTTCCACTATAAACCATAGAGAAGACGCTGCTCTTTAAAGCAGCGTCTATAGCTCTGTATTGTAGAATATCGTTATTTAATTCTCTCGTGCTTCTTTGCCTCGATGGTGATGCCCCATCATAGGTCCTTCATGAAATGGCAGCAGCTTAAGCTTTTTCACTTCTTCTGGGTAACTAATCATCATTTCCTTCAACAGTTCTTTCGGTGTTTTATCCTTCGTTTCAATGCCAAGCTCCTTAGCGGCATTTGTAATCTGGACTTCTCTGACTTCATTTGCAAGAGCTCTTAAATCCTTACCCTCTGTTTTAATGTTCAATTTTTTTGCCTCTGACAGTATTAATTGTTCTCTGACTTCTTTACTGAGCTGCTCAAGTGTTTTACCTTCTGTCTTAATATTTAATTCCTTTGCCTTTTGCTTAATCTTTGCTTCGTATAACTCTTTCATCAACGTGCGTGGATCTTTGCCCTCTGTGCTGATTCCCAGCTTTTTAGCTTCATCCTGCAGTCTTTTTTCATGAACCTCTGCAGCAATTTGCTTCATGTCTTTTCCGTCTGTTTTAATACCAAGCTTACTTGCCTCTTTTTTAATTAAAACCTCATGAATTTCCTTTTTTAGCGCTTCTCCGTCTTTCCCGTCTGTTTTTATTCCTAAGCTCTCAGCCATCTTCTTAATGAAGGCTTGGTCCTCCTCAGGCGCCTGATGGTTTATCGGCGGGTTCTCCGGAGCTGCTTTTGCTGTATGTAAAAAGCTAGGCATCATAAAACTAAGTGTTAACAATCCAACTACCAGTATTTTTTTCACATTGCTTCCTCCTTTATTTTCCTTCCCTCCTATCTTTTCCTTCGTTTCATAATTTATGTAATTTTTTATTGTAAATTAACTTGAAGAAAACAGACATTATTTTTATGATGATCCCGTAAGTTAGAATTAGACTTCCATCCATTCTTTTGCTATTTTACTTATATGGTTTTTCGACTATAAAAGGACAATAATGGAGTTGATTAAATACATGAGCAAGTACAATCAATCATATGTAATAACGATGCAGGATATCGTAAGAGAAGGTGATGATATCCTCAGAGAGAAAATGCCTGAACTTTCACTGCCGCCAACCGAGGAGGATAAGCAAGAGCTTCTGTGCATGCTGCAATACTTAAAAAACAGCCAGGACCCTAGCCTTGCTAAAAAGTATAAGCTTCGTCCCGGTGTCGGCATCTCCGCAAATCAAATCGGGCTTAACAAAAGGATGTTTGCGGCCTTTATTAAAGGTGAAAATGGCAATAACTTTGAGCATATGCTAATCAATCCAAAAATCATCAGCCACTCTGCAAGCATGATATACCTGCCTGACAGCGAAGGATGTCTCTCTATTGACAGACCTGTCATTGGCTATGTGCCCCGTTTTAAAAGAATTACAGTGAAGGCTTATGATATTAACGGGAAAGAAGTAAAAATTAAACTGAAAGACTATGAAGCAATTGTATTTCAGCATGAAATCGATCATTTAAACGGTATATTGTTTCCGGACCATATTAACAGCACTAATCCATTTCAGCTTCCAGATATGGATATCAATCCTCTTTAAGCATAAAAAAGCGACTTTCCCTTTTACAGGAAAGTCGCTTTTTTCATTAGCTTGCACTTGTTGTGCTAGCAGTATCCAAGTTGTTCTTGATGTCGTAGTCAGCTTTTACTTCTTCCAACCATGTGCTGTATTCTGTGTTCATTTTGCTCTCGAACACTGTATCTTTAATTTCATCTTTATGATCGTCCAATTTAGCTTCTACTGCATCTTTATGGCCTGTTACTTTAATGATGTGCCAGCCGTTTGTTGTTTCAACTGGATCACTGATTTCATCTACATCCATAGCGAAAGCAGCTTTTTCAAACTCTTCAACCATTTGGCCAGATGAGAAGTATCCTAGCTCACCGCCGTTTTCTTTTGTTGCTGTATCAGTTGAGTATTCTTTTGCAAGATCAGCGAAATCTTCACCGTCATCAAGCTTTTGCTTCACTTCTTTTGCTGTTTTTTCGTCAGCAACTAGAATATGACTTGCTTCTACTTGCTCAGGAGTGTCAAAGCTTGCTTTGTTTTCATCAAAGTAAGCCTGGATTTCATCATCCGTAACTTCGATTCTTGGCTCAAGCAATTTTTTGATTTTCAAATAGCGCAACAGCTCTTCTTCGATATCTGCTTTAGATGCACCGTTCGCTTCTAATGCAGCATTGAAAGCATCTTCGCCGCCTGAAGATTCAATAAGCTCGTTAAGCTCGTCCTCTTGTTCTTTATCCGTTACCTTAACTTTTTCTTTTTCCGCTTCTAAATCAACTACTTTATTAGCAATTAAAGTCTCAAGGATAGATGTCCCGTATTGCTTATTCAACGCCTCGTTTAAGTCATCTTGCGTGATTTTTTCTCCATCGATAGATGCTACTGTGTTATTCTTCTGAACTAGAATAACAGCAACAACGATCAACGCTATTAGTACTACTGCTAAAATGGGTAAAATGATCTTTTTGTTTTTCATCCTGTGTCCTCTCTAAACTATATTTTAATAAACTAAAACTATCATAATAGATATGACAATTCCACTGCCACATAAAATACATCATACCATAAAAATATTACAAAAATATTAACAAAAATAGAAATCCCATCTGATTTTTAGTAATTTTACCAGATGGGATTTTTAGTATGAAACAAGCCTCTTAATTAGTGCTGCTGCTGTTGCTCGTTAAAGTCAGCTCTACTGTCTTCTTACTGCCATCATGATATACGACCATTTTTACTTTATCGCCGATATCCACTTTCGTATATAGATATTTTCTCAAGTCAGAAGACCCTTCTAGTTCAGTTCCGTTTATGGAGACAATTACATCTTGTACTTCAAGACCTGCTTTAGCTGCCGCAGAGTTAGAATCAATATTTGTTACCATAACTCCTTTTGTTACAGAGTCAGGAAGGTCCTGCAAGTACATCTGCGGAACTTCTTCTAAGCTTGCCAGTCCGACACCGATATATGGACGCTCTACCTCGCCATTTTCAATGATTTCATTGACGATTGGAAGCAAATCATTACTTGGTATTGCAAAGCCAAGCCCCTCTACTCCATCCTCTGAGATTTTCAAGCTGTTGATGCCGACAACCTCGCCTGCAGAGTTAATCAAGGCACCTCCGCTGTTCCCTGGGTTTATCGCCGCATCTGTCTGAATTACGTTAAACTCCCAGTCACCAGCAGATGTGTTAACAGTAATACTTCTGTCCACCGCACTTACAATACCTTGTGTAACTGTTCTCGATAAATCAAGGCCAAGTGGGTTACCGATTGCCCAAACTTGATCACCTGGGCGCAGTGTAGTGGAATCCCCAAAATTAATTACATCCGTAGCATACTTCGCATCAATTCTGACAACAGCCAAGTCAGTAAGGGCATCTGCACCGATTAATTTCCCTTCTGTCTTATCACCGTTATACAGTGAGATCTCTAATGAATTCGCACCTTCTATCACGTGATTGTTTGTAGCAATGTACGCATATTTATCATCCTTTTTAAAGATGATTCCAGAGCCTGACCCTGATTCGACGTCAGTGGACGTACTTTGGGAAAATTGGCTCGTTGTTTGTTGTTGAACATTCACAATTCCAACAATTGCCTTAGAAGAGGACTCAACCATATCTGCAATGGACGTTGAACTGTCAGAAGTTTGGGCTGATGTAGTCTGTGCTGTTATATTATTAGAGCTAGAGCTGCTATTGCCAACTTTACTACTTAATTCCTCTACCTGTTGTTCCAGCTTTTCATACTGCCCATCAAGCAAATTCGTATGTGGAACAGCAACAAATGTCAATGCAGATCCGACAACACCGGCTGCCAGCAAGGAAAAGAACCCTTTCCATTTAGGACTGCCTGCTGACGGCCGCTCCTTGCTTCTTTTGCCAGAAGGCTCTTCAGCTGTTGCAGCTGCTGCCATTGTTTGCTGAACGTGAATCTGCTTTTGGGCTGCAAGTCTTTCCTCCTCGGCGTCACTTGCCATTTTTTCATATTCACGAGCTATCGCATCTGCCTTATCGAAGTAGGACATACCTGTATTTTGGCTGTCATCCTCCTGATTCTCTGATTTTACTATTGGATTTTCTTCCAGCTTGTTTAAATCAACTGCTTCATCATTCGCTTTGTCTTCTTCCTTTCTTGCCGTAAACTCAGCATTGTTTGTGAGCTCTTTTTGCATTTCAACATTTTGTTCTTCGTTCACACTCTCATTTTTGCTTTCAAAGTCCTGTTCTCCGTTCATATTCTCTTTGTTTTTTTCAAACTCATTCATCGTTTTATACCTCCTATAATAATTACCAACTATGCATCATCTATAAGAAGAAATTAATTATTGTTTTGATTTCATGTTTATATAATAAAACTTATATATGAATAAATTATTAACAAAGTTTTAATAGACCTAGAAAAATTAAGGACGAAATAGAGAATTTCCACCTACTGTTGCTTCAGATAGTAAAAAAGCTCTGATTACGCTAAGCATAAACCTTACTACCCAGCATAATCAGAAGCATCTCTCCTATTTAAATATTGGAAAATAAATCGTAAATCTCGTTCCTGCTCCTTTTTGGCTGCTTACTTCAATTTTCCCATTATGGAACTGTACAAGCTGTTTTACAATCGATAACCCTAACCCAAACTCTCCGTATGGATTATTCGTTCTTGAAATATCAGCCTTATAAAACCTCTTCCAAATATTTTCAATTTCTACTGGGTCCATTCCAATACCTGTATCTTTGATTTCTATTATTGTATAACTTTCATCCGTTCTGCCTCTTAACCAAATTTCGCCGGCATCTGTAAACTGAATACTATTCTTCGTGATATTCATAATAATTTGAATCAGTCTGTCATAATCGGCATAAATATAAATATCATCCGCCACATCGACATTGATTGCCAAATTTTTCTCGACTGCCTGTGTATAAAGCTGTTCTTGAATAATCTCCAGAACTTCTCCAAGCTGAATTGTTTCCTTCATCAGCACTATCTGGTTGGAGCGAATTTTATCATAATCCAAATTCTCATTCACAAGCCTAATAAGCCTTTTCGTTTCCTGACTCACAAGAGTAATCCCTTTTCCTTTTTCTGCTTCAGGTATCATATTATTATTGAGTCCTTCGATAACACCGCTGATGGTTGTTAGCGGTGTTTTCAATTCATGAGATACATCTGACATGAACTGTCTTCGTCGATTTTCTAAGGCATCTATCTCTTCCTTTGAAATACGCAGACGATCAACCATGGAATTAAAGTCACTCGCTAATTCGCCAATCTCATCAAAGTTCGAGGAGTGAACTCTGACACTGTAGTCTCCAACAGCAACAAGACTTGTTGCTTCCTGCAGCTTTTTAATCCTTCTCACGTGAATTCTCGACAACAATATACTTAACAGCAATGCTACTCCAAATGCAAAAAACACAGAATACACAAGATATTTATTTATTTCATTTATAAGCTGCTTCGAATCACTTAAAGGAGCGGTCAGCAATATTCCACCTTCCACCTCTCCGTTCACACTATAAGGAATAGCAACAAGGGTAACTTCTTGATTGCCCCGTCGTGTACTGCTTTTAATTACTTTATTGTTCTCTCCGTCTTTAATGGCATTCCATTCTTCATCCGTTATATTAATTCTTTTGCCGACAGATGCAATGACATTTTGCTGTGTATCAAAAATCCCGAATGTTACGCCCCTGCTTTTGAGCACATCTGCGTAATTCAGCAGTGTTTCCTGAGCGGAGGTCTGCATTTGGTTTCCTTGAATATCTGTCAGGATGTTGATGCCATAATCATAAAGCTCCTGTCCTTTAATGGTGAGCACGACCTTCTCTACAAAATGAGTGGAGGCAATGCTTACAACTAAAAACGCAACTACTATGACACTGATATGGCTGATCAGCTGCTGGTATAAATACTTAATTCTCATTCATTACCACCGTTTCATCGTATTTATAGCCTACTCCCCACACAGTGTGAAAGAATGGCTGATTATCACGGCCGATTTTCCGTCTCAGCCTTTTAATATGAACATCTACTGTACGATCATCTCCGTAAAATTGAAAGCCCCACACTTGTTCAAGGATTTGATCCCTTGAAAACACTTGTTTTGGATGCTGTGCAAAAAACGATAGAAGGTCAAACTCTTTAGGAGTAAGATTAGGAATAAGCTTGTCTGAAATATATACTTCCCGTGTTTCCTTATTAATCTTAATGATACTCGTTTCTAACGCTTCTTCCAAACTATTTTTATCCTTTACCTGTCTTCTGATTATTGCTTTCATTCTCGCAGTCAGCGCCAACGGACTGAACGGCTTAGTGACATAATCGTCAGCGCCCATCTCAAGACCAAGAACTTGATCAGATTCTGTATCCTTTGCTGTTAACATTATAATCGGCACATTTTGGTCCACTTCTCTAATTTTCCGACAAACTGTTATTCCGTCCATTCCCGGCAGCATCCAATCCAAAATAACCATATCATATTCATTATTTATAAAATGTTTATATCCTTCTAATCCATCATGAAGAAATACTCCATTGAATCCTTCTTTCCCAAAAAACATCTCTAACATAGAGCAAACACCAATATTATCTTCTACAACTAAAACTTTCATATTTGCTGCCCTCCGCCTCTTGCTTTTGTATTTATTAAACCTGCTTTCCTTCCTCTATGCAACAGTTCTTGAACAGGTTTAAATGAATGTTAATGGGTTAGCAATAATTTGTTCATAATTTCAAAATTATGCTTAAGCTTTATAATAAAAGGAAACAACAAAGGAGCTGATGTTTATGCTTATCCATTTAAATCAAGCAGATGAATTAGCTGCAGGAGCTATTCATAAATTACAAAAGCTTTCCTATCAAGTGGAGGCTGATCTTATTGAATATGATGATCTGCCTCCATTAAAGGAGAGCCTCTTTCATATTCAGAACAGCTGTGAAGTGTTTATCGGCTGGAAGGTTAATAAAGAATTGGTTGGTGTTCTTTCTTACGAGGAAACAGAGAATATCCTTCTCATCAGCAGACTCATTGTTCACCCTGCCTATTTTCAGCAAGGCGTAGCTTCAAGACTTCTAAGCAGCCTGTTGGAAAAACGGGGGAAACCAGTTCATGTATGCACTGCTGCGAAGAATACGCCAGCAGTCCGGCTTTACCAAAAATGGGGTTTTGAAATAACGAAGACATTTACACCTGCAGGCGGCCCTGTTCTCGTCCAGCTTGAGATAAAATAATAAAAAGCCTCAGGGAAAAGGGTTTTCCCTGGAGGCTTTTCCTGTTCATTATTTATTTATGCTTTCTTTCCATACACGGCTTGCCAGCAGTATTCCGCCTGTTATACCTGCATTGTCGCCAAGGCCCGGTCTCACAATATAATTGTCTATATCTGAGGAGACTTGGGGAAATTCGATATAGCCATTCAAAAGCTCCTTGAGATTGCGGTTAATATGTGACAAAACATGCTCCTGGTTCATAACCCCGCCACCGAGGATGATTTTTTTCGGTGACAGTATTAATATATATTGCATAAGTGCTTGAGCAATATAATATCCTTCTATTTCCCAGACCTTGTTATTATCGCTTAATTCTATTGCTTTTTTGCCCCATCTTTCTTCAATAGCAGGTCCTGCAGCTAATCCTTCAAGGCAATCTCCATGATAAGGACATCTTCCCTTATAGTTATCTTCAGGATGTCTCCTCACTAGGATGTGACCCATTTCAGGATGTGTTAAACCTTGGAGTAGCTCTCCTTGAACTATTGCTCCTGCACCTATTCCGGTTCCTACAGTTATATAGAGACAGCTGTCAAGTCCCTTAGCTGCTCCAAGAACTGCTTCTCCTAAGGCTGCAATGTTTACATCCGTATTGAAGCCCATTGGAATGGAAAATTCCTTCTTAAGCGCATTTAGTAATGGGTAATCTCTCCAAGCAAGCTTAGGAGTTGTCGTGATGTTGCCATATGTCGGACTATTATTATCTACATCAATTGGTCCGAAAGAGCCGATGCCGATTGCTTCCACTTTATGCTTTTTAAAAAAAGCAATTACCTCTGGCATCGTTTCTTCTGGAGTAGTAGTAGGTATTGAGATACGTTCCTTAATTTCTCCTGTTTCCGTTCCCGCCGCACATACAAATTTTGTTCCGCCAGCCTCCACTGCACCGAATAATTTCATGCATTTTCTCCCCCGTTTCATAATCAGTAAGAACGCTTTCAATATTTTCTCTTAAAATAGCACCAGGCTATTTTAAGTGTCTAAACAAGGATTTACTTTTTATCTGCAGGAAACACAATTCCTGTTTGTTTTCTTACTTCTTCCATTACTTCCATTACAGCTAAGGATAAATCAAGGGAATTTATGGACGATTCTGTCTTCCCTGCAAGGATAGTATCAATAAACTCCTTCGCTTCGTAATACATAGCTTCTTCCTTTTGCTGAACAGAAACATCTTCTCTTTCCCCGTTGCGGAACGCTATCTCTATCTTTTGCGGTGTATTCATTTGATCTATTAAGATATTGCCATCCTCACCTTGGATTTCTGATGGGATAAGGGAGTTTGTGATCTTAGAGTACATTAGCACAATATCCATATCCTTATAGGTCATAATGATGCTTCCTTCTCCATCGACACCGCTCTCAAGCAGATAGCTTGATGCTTTGACAGACTGAGGCTTTCCAAATAAGGCTACCATTGGGTAAATGCAGTACACGCCGATATCCATTAATGCTCCATTAGAGAATTCCGGCTTGAAAGCATTAAGAATATTCCCTTCTTTGTATGCGTCATAGCGGGAAGAATACTGACAATAGCTTGCGAAAGCACGTCTAACTTTCCCTATTTTATGTATATTTTCTTGAATTACCTTGAAATTAGGCAGCATGGTTGTCTTTAAAGCTTCCATCAGCAGCACATTGTTTTCTTTTGCAACCGATATCATTATTTCCGCTTCCTTAACATTCGAAGCGAATGCTTTTTCTGTTAAAACATGCTTTTTATTCTTTAAAAAAAGGATGGACTGCTCCGCATGCAATGAGTTGGGGCTTGCAATATATACGGCATCGACTTGATCACTTTCTGCCATCTCAGTCAGACTTGTGAATATATGTTCTGCATTATACTTTTGCGCAAATGCTTCACCTTTTTCTTTTGAACGTGAATACACAGCAGCTAAAGTGAACTCCTCCACCATACTTGCTGCTTGAATAAATGATTCTGTAATCCAGTTTGTTCCTATAATTCCAAATCGAATACTCATGAAAATCCTCCTTGCCCATCTTAAACATATTTTCTCTTTTATATTTTCTATCGAAAATTATGAAAAAGCAACTCTATAGCAGCATTTTCATAAATTGTAAATGAAAGAACCCGTTCTGCTTATAAGCAAACCGGGTTCCTATCTTAGAAATTATTATTTTGAAATACCAGCATCGATTTCTTTCGCCATTTCTTCTGTAGAAATCAAACCACCGCCAGAAAGGTACCAATAGTTAGGATTTAAGTAGATGATATGACCGTCTTTAGCTGCATCAGTACCGTTAACTAGCTCGTTATCCAATACTTTTTCTGCAGAGGATTCTCCGCCGACAACAGCGCCTCTATCTACAACAAATAGATATTCTGGGTTCTTTTCTGCGATATACTCAAAGGAAATGCTTTGTCCATGTGTTGAAGCCTCAATTTTTTCGTCTGCTTGAGCCAATCCAAATACGTCATGAATGATTCCGAATCTTGATCCAGATCCATACGCACTCACACTGCCGTCATTTACTAATACTACTAATGATTTACCTTCTACTGCCTTCGCTTTATCGTTTAATGCTGAAATTGTTTCATCAATATTTGCTAATTCTTCTTTTACTGCATCTTCTTTACCGAAGATTTGTCCAACTAGTTCCATATTGCTCTTAAATGATTCCATATATTTAGTCGTATCAACACCCACATAAACAGTTGGCGCAATTTCGCTTAAGTCTTCATATGCTGCTGATTGTCTGCCTGAAATAAAGATAACATCTGGAGCCAATTCGCTTATTGCCTCTAAGTCTGGCTCTTTAAGTCCACCGACATTTGTATATTTGCTGTCACTGTACTTTGAAAGATACTCTGGAAGGCTGTCTTGTGGAACACCTGCTACTTCTACACCAAGTTTGTCTAATGTGTCTAAGATACCCATATCAAATACAACCACTTTTTTTGGATTTGGATCAACTTTTGTTTCGCCTAAATCATGTTTTACTGTAATTGGTTCTGCTGCTTTTTCATTATCAGATGAACTGCTGCTTGTAGAAGTATTGCCGCAAGCTGCTAATACTGCCATAACTAATGCTATGAATAATATAGATAGTTTTTTCTTCAATTAAGACACCCCTATTATTATATTTAGATTATTTAAATTAAATTGATTGCAATGATAAACAGAATATCCTATGATTGAGATATTAGTATTTTCCTAGTGCATTTTCCTAGAATGTCACACAGAAAAGTACTAATGCTAATGGTAGTGTTATTATGGTTCTTCTGGCGAAGAGACTTATTTTTAAGTATTCCATAGAAACACTGCCTCCTTTCTTTTTATCGAACAACATCTACCATTAGTTCCGCTTAGCTTTACAGTCATTAATTTATGATTTTAAGCGAAATAGACACAGATTTTATGATCGTTAATCTCCTCAATCTGCATATCCATTTCATAGATATCCTTTAGAACAGCTTGATTGATAATACTGTCTGCTGGACCATTATTAACTAGTTTGCCATTCTTTAATGCCACTATATTGTCAGAATAAACAGAGGCAAAATTAATATCATGAATTACAATGACAACTGTTTTCCCCAGCTCATTTACAAGCCTTCTAAGAACCTTCATGATTTGCACAGAATGCTTCATATCCAGATTGTTCAGCGGCTCATCGAGCAAGATGTATTCTGTATCCTGTGCAATAACCATCGCAATATATGCTCGCTGTTTCTGACCGCCGCTCAATTGATCCAAATATTTATGCTGAATTTCATCAAGCTCCATATACGAAATTGCTTCTGCCACGGCTGTTTCATCCTCTTTCGTCAGTCTTCCTTGTGAATAAGGAAACCTTCCGAAACTTACTAGTTCCTTAACAGTCAATCGTATATTAATATGATTGCTCTGCTTGAGGATGGAAATCTTTTTTGCCAGAATATTGCTTTTTGTAGTGGAGACATCTTGCCCATCAATCAGGACTTCACCGTTGTCAGCTTTAATCAGCCTGCTGATGATGGATAACAATGTGCTTTTCCCGGCACCGTTCGGGCCGATAAAGGAAGTAATCTTTCCTTTTTCGATGGAAAGAGACACATTTTCAAGGACGCTTTTTCCATTGTATTGTTTACTGACATTCTTGACCTCTACCATGCTCTTCTCTCCTTTAACAATAAATAGATGAAATAAATTCCGCCGACAAAGTTGATGATAACACTGATTGTTGTCGAGAATGTAAACACTCTTTCCACTATGAGCAAACCGCCAACAAGGGCTATGATGCTTAACAAGATGGAACCTGCAATGAGTTGGCTGTGTTTATACGTTCTAAGGAATTCTCTTGCAAGATTCACGACGAGCAATCCAAGGAAGGTGATTGGTCCGACAAGAGCAGTTGATACACTGACCAGAATTGCAACTACAACGAGCATATTTCTTACAACACGATCATAATCAATTCCCAGATTGATTGCCTGCTCTTTTCCAAGTGACATTACATCGAAAAACTTGCTGTAGCGTGACACGTAAATAGCAATCACTGCAATTATCACAATACATATTGTCAAAATATCCGTATTTACACTATTAAAGCTAGCAAACATTTTGTCTTGAACAATCAAAAACTCATTAGGATCTATCAGCATCTGCATAAAAGATGACAGACTTGAGAAGAAGCTGCCAAGAATAATCCCAATCAGGAGAAGCAGCAGGATATTCTGACTTCCTTTTCGGAAGAACAAGTAGTAAAGGGCAACTGAGAAAAGAATCATCAGCCCGACTGATAACAGAAAGTTAACATTACTGTTCAACATCGTTAAGCTCTGTGAACCGAAAAAGAAAACTACAAACGTTTGGATAAATAAATACAAAGAATCTAGACCTAGAATACTCGGTGTTAGGATTCGGTTATTAGTGATGGTCTGGAAAACCATGGATGAAAATGCGATACATCCGCCTGTCAGGCATATTGCTAATATTTTGATTGCTCTTCTTGGTATAACATATTCCCAATTCACACTGCTCACCTTTATCAGCATGAATACTGCAATAAGCAGAACGGCTATTATCGCTAGAAGTAAAAGTTTTCTCTTAGGCTGATTCATACGTTCTTCTCCTTATCAATAAATAAAGGAATATGGCACTCCCGATAACGCCAACCATTACACCTATCGAGATTTCATAAGGATAAATGATTATCCGTCCAAGGATATCGCATATCAGCACAAAGTTTGCACCAAGTAATGCTGTGTGCGTTAAGCTGTTCTTCAAGTTATCTCCTCTGTAGAGAGAGACTATATTAGGAATGATAAGCCCTAAAAATGGAATCATACCGACCGTGAGCAGTACAACTGATGAAACAAGGGCAACAATAATCAACCCAATATTTACCACTCTTTTATGGTTAAGACCTAAGTTCGTGGAGAACTCTTCACCCATGCCGGCGATTGTGAATTTGTTCGCATATAGATATGCGATAATGACGACAGGAATGCTTATGTACAGGAGCTCATATCTTCCTTCCATGATCAGTGAAAAATCACCTTGGAGCCATGATGACATGTTTTGTACAAGATCATTCTTCATAGAAAAGAATGTTGTAATGGAGCTGATGATGTTTCCAAGCATCAAGCCGACAAGCGGGATGAAAATGGCATCCTTAAATTTGATTCGATTCAGTATTTGCATAAACAGGAATGTACCAAGCAATGCAAAAACGAAGGCAACAAGCATTTTAACAATCGGAGTTGCAGTTGTGAACATCATGAGCGCAATAAGAATGCCAAATCTTGCCCAGTCCATCGTGCCTGCTGTTGTTGGAGACACAAATTTATTTCTGGTAATTTGCTGCATAATTAGTCCGCAAACGCTAAGGCTTACACCTGCAATAATAATGCTTATTAATCGGGGGAACCTGCTGATTAATAATATTTCTTTTTGATCCTCTGTCAGCTTAAAGATGCTCAAAGGATTAATATCAATAACTCCTATAAACAAGGAGGCGATTGACAACACTATTAACATGATGGCTAAATATCTTATCTTCATAGATGGTAGATTGAGTCAAAAACCTCTCTCAACTCGCCTCCTTAAAAAGTAATTCTATCTAAAAAAAATTCTCAAATGATTTTCATTATCATTTACGCTCTTAAACTGATTTTATCATTTTTTTGATTATCGTCAATGGTTTTTCTTGAACAAGTTTCCATTTTCCAGTCATTTTATTCTCAATTAGTTCGTTCGTACTAGGCTTAAAACAACAAAAAAACCTCCGATTTCTCGGAGGTTTTTATCAATTAGTAATGAACATGTCCTGATGTCATTACCCAAATAGTTCCTGCTGCAACAACAATCGCACAGAAGAATGCATAAATGATATTAATCATTTGCATTTTGCCTTCACCTTCAGTTAAATGCATGAACATGAAAAGCTGAAGAAGTGCTTGGATAACTGCTAAAGAACCAATAATCCACATGATTGTCACGAAAGGCAGATCTGTATATCTTACAGCACCTACTGTTGCAAAAGTCAGCAATATAGATACGATAAATCCTGCTACGTGACCTGTCGGAAAACTGCTATTATGTTTCGCCATCTATTACACCATCCTTGCTAGATAAACGAATGTGAAGATAAAGATCCACACAACGTCTAAAAAGTGCCAATATAAGCTGATAATAAACGTTTTACGCGCAGTCGTAGGTGTCAATCCACGTTTAACTAATTGAATAATAACTGCAATTGCCCAGCCGATACCGATAGAAACGTGAAGTCCGTGTGTTCCTAACAGTACAAAGAAGCTTGAGAAATATGCGCTTGTCTGCATTTTCGCACCTTCATGAACATAATGGATGAACTCAGTCACCTCGAAGAATACGAAACCAGCACCAAGTAACAATGTAATAACAAGCCATGTTAACAAGCCTTTCAAGTTGTTGCGGCGCATATACCAGATAGCAATACCGCATGTGAAACTACTTGTTAACAGCAGCAATGTTTCAATCATAACGTCTTTTAGTATAAATAAATCTTTAGGAGTAGGTCCATCTGCGAATGCATTGTATAGAGAGCCATGTGCGGCGAACAATGATGCAAATAAGACTATTTCAGCACCCAAGAAAATCCAGAAACCGAAAATGTTCAGACGGTTCTGTTCCGTTTGGTACTCCAACGGTAAAGAAGTATCTACTTTAGCCATTATTTTTCACCCCTCCATGCACGCTCAATTTTCTTAACTTCGTCGACTTTTACGTGGTAACCTTCATCGTAATCGAAGGAACGTACAAGCAAGCCTACGAATATAAAGGCAGCTGCAATTGCTGCTAGAGGAATCCACTCAAATACCATGAAGAATCCGGCAGCTCCAAAGATTACACACATAATGAATGGAAGCCCTGAATTGCTTGGCATATGAATTTCTTCTAACTCGTCTTCTTTTAGAACTAACGCATCTTTATCTTTTTTCTTCATGTGCCAGAAAGCATCTAATGTTTTAACTTCAGGCAGTTGAGCAAAGTTGTAGAACTGTACAGGTGAAGCTGTATGCCATTCTAATGTTCTTGCATCCCATGGATCTGTAGAGATATTGCGTTTTGCATAACGTGCACTCCAGTAGATGTTGTACACTAATACTGCGAAACCAGCTGCTAGAATCAATGATCCTACTGCTGAAACTGCGAATAACGGTGCAAATCCTGATTCTGCAGAGAACGTGTAAGAACGTCTAACTGCACCTTTAAGGCCAAGGAAGAACATTGGCATGAATGTTACGTTGAAACCGATATTAAATAACCAGAAATGCCATTTTCCAAGACGTTCGTTCAATGCATGACCGAACATCTTTGGCCACCAGTAATAGAATCCAGCAAATACTGCGTATACTACCCCAGGAATCAACACATAATGGAAGTGAGCCACTAGGAATAACGTATTATGGTATTGATAGTCAGCTGCAGCCATTGCAAGCATAACCCCTGTTACCCCACCGATAGTGAAGGTTGGAATAAATGCAAGTGACCATAGCATTGCAGTCGTAAATTGGATACGACCTTTTCTCATTGTAAACAACCAGTTGAAAATCTTAACCCCGGTCGGAACCGCAATCAGCATTGTTGTAATAGAGAATACGGAGTTAACGACAGGTCCAGATCCCATTGTGTAGAAATGGTGAACCCAAACAACGAAACTCAAAATCGCAATACCAACAATGGAAATAATCATAGATTTATAACCATATAATGTTTTTCTTGAGAACGTAGAAATAATTTCTGAGAACATACCGAAAGCCGGCAGGACAACAATATATACTTCTGGATGTCCCCATAGCCAGAATAAGTTGTTCCAAAGCATTGCATTTCCTCCGCCAGAAACAGTGAAGAAATGTGTACCGAACATACGGTCAAATGTCATCAATGCTAATGCAACTGTAAGGATTGGGAATGCAAAAATGATTAGGACGTTTGTCAATAACGCAGTCCATGTAAACATAGGCATTTTCATTAATGTCATGCCTTTAGTACGCATTTTCAGGATTGTGACAACAAAGTTAATACCTGTCATCAATGTACCTGCCCCGGCAATCTGCAAGGCAATTGCGTAATAGTTGTTACCTACCCCAGGTGTGAACTCCTTACCTGCAAGCGGGAAGTACGATGTCCAACCAGCATCTGGTGAACCACCGACTACGAAAGAAATATTGAAAAGCATTGCTCCAGCGAAAGTCAGCCAGAAGCTTAATGCGTTCAGCTGCGGGAATGCAACGTCACGCGCTCCGATTTGCAACGGAATAACAACATTCATAAGACCAATTAAAGCAGGCATCGCCATGAACAAGATCATGATAACACCATGTGTTGTAAATACTTCATCATAGTGCTGTGCATCCAGGAACTTCATGTCTGGTGCCGCTGTTTGTGTTTTCATCATTAATCCATCAATACCGCCGCGGAAGAACATCAATACCGCAACAATGATGTACATTATACCAATACGTTTATGATCGACAGTTGTGATCCACTCATCCCAAAGGTAACGCCATTTTTTCAAGTACGTGATTAGAACAACAGCACCAATCATCGTCAATGCGATACCGATTTGGGAACCGAGGATCAACGGATCTCCTTGTACAAGGATTTCATTCCATTTAATGTCCATCAATGCTCACCCCCATCAGTTTTCTCTTCGCTGTCTGCATCTTCATGATCGAAGATTTTACCTTGATAACCATGAACTTTGTACAATTCAGGGTTCAAGTAGTAGTTAGAAGTTCCGCCTTTTCCATGGTCAATCCACTCTAAATGAGTATTAGAGAATGTCATGCGCCCTAGATGAGTCGGCTTCAACAATTCTTTATATTTATCTTCTGTCAACTTAGGTGCAGTATCTTTAACTTCATCAACCCAAGCATCGTAATCGTCTTGTGTTTCAGCTTCTACGTTGAATTGCATCTCTGCATATCCTTTACCGTTGAAGTTTGTATTTTGTCCTAAGTATTCTCCTGTATGATCCGCAACTAAGTACAACTCAGTTTCAGCTCCATACATTGTGTACTTTTGCCCAGCAAGCTGTGGAACCCAGAAAGATTGCATTGTTCCAGCAGAAGTCAATTTGAACTCAATCGGAACACCAGCAGGAATTTTTACATAGTTAACAGTTTCAATTCCTTCTTCCGGATAGCTGAAAATCCATTTCCAATCTGCAGATGTTACATTAATCACAACTGGTTCTTGATCTTCATAATTCTTCGGAATATCCTCTACTGCATAAATAGTTTTAACAGTTGGGATAGTCAAAGCAATGATAATTAAGAAAGGAATAACTGTCCAGACAATTTCAAGCACTGTGCTTCCGTGCTCCTCTGGCGGCTCATAGCCTTCGTTTTCCGGTTTAGCGCGGTATTTCCAAACAATGTACGCGAACAAACCAAAAACAACTAGTACGATAATTGTCATAAAAATAAGCGACCAGTTGATCAAATCCATTAAGCTCTTAGCAACAGGGCCCTTAGGATCAAAAACAACCATGCTTTCACAGCCGCTCAGTACAAAAATTGGCAAAATCGCTAGAAGTGATAATAACAAGCCTTTTTTTGACTTCAATTTAGTGCATCTCCTTCCAATTTAACTTTAAATGTTAAAATATTCACAGAATGTTCAAGATTTAGACATAGAACATTCATTTTAAATAGGTAAAATATCTATTATTACTACCTGTATGATGATATCATATCTCGAAGCCTGTAAATGTGACAAAAATCGTAAGGATAAATTTACCAATTGTCATAATTGATTTACCCCTAAATCTAGCAAACATTTTCCAAGAAGATACCAACTCAGTAATTATAGCAGATGTGGCTATGAAAATCTATGTCCATAAACTTGTCACATATACTTTTTTAAAAGGATATTGAACCATTTTTAGCCAAACTAAACGCTTCTATTATATATACTCTTTTTTTCCTTTAAAAATTGTCACAAATCATATAAAGGAGGCTGGAACATTGTGTTCCAGCCTCCTTTATTTTATTGACCCATTATTTCATTCCATTTATTCTTGAGCTTATCACTGATGATGCCTGCGTCCTCTTTCATTTCATCCAATACTTGGCCCCATTTGGAAGAATTCTCTTCAATGGTAGTCTGTATCTCTTTCGCTTTTTCCTTGATTGCTTCTTTTGTTTCCTCTACTTTCTGTGTTCGCTCAGTCTTGCCAGCAAGCTGGTCACTTACAGATATTACAGAGAAATTTTCTGGTTCTACATACTGTACTGCTTGATCCATAATCGTTTTAAAAATCGGCACAACATCTCCAGAGCTTTTACTCTTTAAATAATGCTGCTCATCTGTTTTATCATACCCAAGCCACATCGCTCCAACTAGATTTGGTGTATAGCCTACAAACCATTGATCCTTTGTGCCAGACAGATTAGCATTGTCTAATTGAGTCGAGCCTGTTTTCCCAGCAATCTCAAAGCCTGTAACCTTCGCTCCTTGGCCTGTTCCTGAATCTATAACATCCAGCAGCATCGAGGTCATATCCTCTGCGACGGATTTTGATGTTACTTTAGTCGACTTCGACTTATACTCTGCAATCACATTGCCTGTCGGTCCGACGATTTTAGTGATTAAATGTCCTTCCATCCGAACGCCATCATTCGGAAATGTTGAGTACGCTTCTGCCATCTGCAGCGGCGACACTCCCTCATACATTCCTCCAAGCGCAATACCTAAATATTTATCTTCTTTCTCATCATATGGAATGCCGAATCTATTTAATGCATCCAGCCCTTTATCAATGCCTATTTTATCTAAAAGCCAAACAGCAGGAACATTTAAGGACTTCTCTAACGCCTCATACATCGGCACTTCTCCTTGATATGTTTTCGAGAAGTTTTGCGGCTCATAGTTACCCTTTTTAAACGGCTCATCCTTCAAAATGGAGGTTGTCTTATAGCCCTGTTCCAATGCGGGGGTGTAAACTGCCAGCGGCTTCATTGTCGAACCAGGCTGCACCTTAATTTGTGTAGCTCTGTTTAATCCTCTGAAGACTTGTTCGCCTCTGCCTCCAACAAGACCTCTTATACCGCCTGTCTCGGGGTCGAGCAGCACAGCCCCGCCCTGTGCGCTTGTTCCATCACTGCTCGATGGGAAAAGCGCATCGTTTGCAAATGTTTTTTCAAGTGTTGATTGGAGATTCTGGTCCATTTCTGTATAAATTTTATACCCTCTAGTCAGAATTTCCTCTTGAGTAAGACCATACTCGGAAATTGCTTCACTTATAACGGAATCAACAAAATAAGGATAATCTCTGTCAATGAACGAACCTCCGCCGTCCTCTAGAACAATTTTTTCAGCGACAGCATCCTTATATTCATCTTCTGTAATGACATTTTCTTCTTTCATTTTCCCTAACACTACATTTCTTCGCTTGATGGCACCATCATAATTTTTGTACGGATCAAGAGAAGATGGAGCCTGTAAAAGCCCTGCAAGCAATGCTGCTTCGCTTATGGAAACATCCTTGATATTCTTGTTGTAATATTTTTTGGCTGCTTGATCAATACCCCAAGCACCGCTCCCAAAATAAACATGATTTAAATACATCTGCAGAATTTCATCCTTGCTGTAGTGCTTCTCTATTTCCACAGCCAAAAACAATTCCTCTGCTTTTCGTTTGTATGTTTGTTCAGAAGATAACAGTGCATTTTTTGTCAGCTGCTGGGTGATCGTGCTGCCCCCGCCTGTTATACTTCCAGCAAGCAGGTTTTTAAAAAACGCTCGCGTTATCCCTTTCAAATCAAAGCCATTATGGCTGTAGAACCGCTCATCTTCAATAGAAACGACTGCACCCGGTACATAGTCCGGCACATCCTTAAGCTCAATGCCTTCTGTCCGTTCTGTCTTTATCTCCGTTGCCTCGTCGCCGTCTTTATCATAAATAACAGTAGCTTGGCTAAGCCCAGCCTTCAACGTACTTACATTTGCCTGACTTGCTAAATACATAAAATATAATATAGAAACTAGAACAAATAATAACAATGCTAAAAGAAGAATTTGTGTTAAATGTCTTCTTTTCCAAAACCGCCAGAACATCTCCAGCAGGGATTTGATTTTCTCCATCATTTTACCCTTTCCTTTGCTTATTTCTCTATACTTTCTATTTAGACGTATTTCCGTCTTAAATTGTTGCATCTCATTTAATAAAAACTATATGCTCTTTCTTCTGCAAATACAATATTTATTATAGCCAAAATACAGGACTCTGCCTCATTTTGGCTTGTTTATATACACTTATTGCAGGGAATAGATAAGAAAAAGGAGTGATAGATATGAAAAAAATGATACGTACAGTCATTAAATGGGCTCCTGTCATCTATCCTATCGTAAAAAAGATGATGGATAAAAAGAAGCAATCTAAAGGAAGTACTCGCTCTAGATCACGAATGCCTAACTAAATAAAAGACATTAAAAGAGGCCGAAACTTAAGTTTCGGCCTCTTCTATATAAAAAAAGCTGAATTTATCAGCTTTTTCCCTTTAAAAATTCTTAGCGCTTGTCCCTTGCTCTAATCCAGACGCTGTTTTAGCTAAGAAATGATAGTATGTCTTTTTATATGGATGAACATAGCCTTTAAGCCACGGTTTTTCCTCTCCGCAGAAATGAACGATGGCAGGTTTGCTAAAGGCTTCTTGCTTTTTAATTTCATCTATAAACTCTAATCTCCTCTGTTTTAACAATAAATACGCCTGAGCATTCCATTTTGGATGAAGCTCCAGCCACTTATTGCAAAGCAATGTATTAAGAATATCTTGGTCATGGTATTCTAGCTGCTCATCTGTTGCATTCTTAATATACTCAAAGGCTTTCTCTGTAATTTGGTTCTCACGCCAGTTTTTTAAGTCGATAAGCATGATACCAGCATTGAAATAATTGGCTTCCTCACTGACACCGAGTGTTGCTAATCTGTCATGAAGTCCACAATCTATTACAGCCGCAGCTATGTTTGGAGAAATATCCTGATCATAAATGGAAGAGACATCTTCAAGCACAACAGTGTCGCTGTCAATATAAAGCACCTTTTCAATATCTGGTTCTGAAATTAAATCAGGAATGGAAATACGATAATAGGAGGCTTTTGTGATATGTCTGCTTTCGACTGCATTTTCATATTGTTTTGGATCGACGTCCAGGAATTGTATGGAAGTTTGGTACGGGGCCACAGTGTTTTGCAGCCATTGTTTGTTCTTCTCCGTTATGCCGCCATTAAGGACATACAGCTGCACCTTTCTGTTTTTTTGTGTGTTTTCTAGAAGTGAGACAAACATTACTCCTAGATGGGGAACATAATTATCATCTGTTGAAGAAACTACATGGATAGTCTTGCTAGAATTCATTACTACTCGCTCCTTTCTATTTGCTAATAATTTACCCTTGTCCAAATTCAGTGAAACCTGTTGGAAAATAATACAAATAAAGCCGCCCATTAAAGGACAGCTTTCTAAACAATTTATTGCATTTCTTTGTAAGCAGCAGAGACAGCACCAACTAATTGATTGTCTAAAGGCAGTCCGGAAACTTCACTGAATGCTTGTTCCACACCTTTATCCAAAATTAATTCTTTCAACTCAACTGACTCTTGGTCTTCTCCAGAGAAAAACAGCAGAGCCGATGCCATAACTTCTACTAAACCAGCAGGCTTTTCTTTAAACAATTCTATATATTCCATTGCCGGTGCAACCAGACGGTCATTACGGCTTAGCTTACGAAGCGGAGAACGTCCAACCCTTTTCACATCGTCAACGATATGAGGGTTTGCAAATCTGCCAATAATTTTTTGGATATATTTTTGATGCTCATCCTTGTCGAACTTGTATTTTTCAACAAGTACTTTTCCAGTCTCACTCAATACTTGCAGCACTTTTTCCTCAACATCTTTATGTTCGATTGTTTCAGATATAGTTTTATAATCTTTTCTGTTACCTAAATAAGCTGTAGTAGCATGACCAGTATTAACTGTGAAAAGTTTTCTTTCAATATAAGCAGTCAGATTCTCAACAAAATGCGCATCTGGAATTACAGGCTTTTCGCCTTTAATTTTTGTTTCATCAATAACCCACTCAAAAAATGGCTCTACAAGAACATCAAGCAGCTTTTCATTCGACTGGTTCGGAACAATTCGATCCACTGCAGAATCAGGGAATCCGATATATTCTTCAGCCCAAGTCTTTTCTTCATCATTTAAGTGCTCAAACACGAATTTTTTTAATTCTGTGCTGCCGCCTATCATGTTTTCACATGCGATAATATTTAAGAATGAACCATCATTTGCTTTTCTTGCTTTTAATCCGTCTGCAATCAATGGTGCAATGAACTTAAGGATGTTCGGACCGATAGCAGTTGTTACTAAATCAGCTGAAGCTATTTCCTCGACAGCCAGCTGAGGGTTCGCCTTACTGTTAATGCCTTTAATATTCGAAACTGTAAATTCATCCTTCGCATCGTTCGCAAGGAGAACTCGGTATGTTCCCTCTTGATTTATTTCATCAATAATTTTTTCATTTACATCCACAAAGTGAACTTCATAATTTGATTGATGTAACAAGAGACCGATAAAGCCTCTCCCAATATTTCCTGCTCCAAAATGGATAGCTTTCATATTAGTTAACCTCGCTTAGAATTGAAATGATTTCCTCTTCTGATTTTGCTTGTACAAGCTTTTCTACATTTTCTTCTTCAGAACATACGATAGCGATTTGAGAAAGGATTTCCAAATGCTCTCCATCTTTTCCTGCAATACCAACAAGCAATTTAACAATATTGCCGTCACCAAAATCTACACCATTTGGGACTTGCACTACAGAAAGACCTGATTGAAGAACAGCTGCTTTCGCTTCATCTGTACCGTGAGGGATTGCTAGGAAGTTCCCCATGTAAGTGGACGACATCTCTTCTCTTTGAAGCATCGCTGGAATATAATCTGCTGATACATAGCCTTGATCTACCAAGATTTGACCAGCTAATTTAATAGCTTCCGTTTTTTCAGATACATTGCTGTTTAAGATGATGTTTTCTTTTTTTAATATAGACATTTTGTTGCCTCCTGATTTGTATGAATATAGTTTTTTAAGTATTGGTTGCTTATGAAATGTGCCAACTCTTCTTTTGACCCCTTTTCAAACATCCTGATGCTTGTTTGCGACTGGATTATAAGGGAACTGATAAAGCTCAGCAATTCTAAAGTGGACGAAGCAAGATCGAATGGTGCTAAGAGCAGCAAAATCCTTGTAACTTTTTCGCTTCCGCCATTCATCGCCTTTAATTCAAAAGCATTTGTTGTATTTATTATATTAAAAGATGGAAACGCCACTGAATTGCTTCTTGTATGATAAAGAGCAAGTGTTGTATCTGGAATGGCTAAGCCTCCTATCTTTTCTCTTGCCTGGAGTGACTGTAACACTTCTGAAGCATCTGTGATAGAATCTTTTTGCTTAAGCTTTTCCAGCCCATCTTGTAATAACCTAGATAAATCAGCATTAGTAGCTGCTTCCCACACTTCGAAACTTTTGAGCAGATTGGCAAGAACTGTGACTCGCTTTCCTAACTGATCAAAATGCTCAAAGCTTAAGGATAATATCTCCATCCCATCAACAGCTGGATCAGCTGATTCTGTTAATTGTCCGCCTTTTTCCTGTAAGTAGTTTTTGACAATCTCGAGTTCCTGATTCGTTAAAATCGGACTTACCACAAAATAATCTCTGTTGATTTCCTCAATCGGGATAGTAGAAAGAATGGCATCATAATCATCAAGGGTAATGTTTTTCAATTCAAACACAGATGCTGTTTTTATTTCAGACAGCCCTGGTATTTCATTGCCGATTTTGGTGGCAAGCATTTTTGATGTACCAATTCCACTTGAACAAATAATTAAAACCCTTAATTTAGTCGTAAGCTGCTTGGAATTCAACGCTGCCCCAAAATGAAGAACTAAATAACCAATTTCCTCATCTGGAATATGCAGTTTAGGTAATGTTAATTCTGCTGCTTTTTTTACAACTTTAAACAGGTCATGATAGTCCAATTTTATATCGCTTAGCAGCGGGTTGGAAATTCTCATTTTTTGTTTAAGCCTGTATAAAGCTGGCTTGAGATGCGCTAAAAGCCCTTGAGATAAGGTTTCATCTAATAATCTTGTATGAAGCAAATTTTCCACATTTTTTATTAAGCTCTGTACAATGACAGCGACCTCAATGTTTTCATCCTTTATCCCTATATCCTTGTCATAGCGAATTTTCGCTCCCCGCAAATGCATGGTTATATAGCCAATTTCTTCATCTGGTATTGCAACCTCAAAGGTCCGCTCCAGACGCATGGCGATTTTACGAGCGAATTCAAACTCTTTTGTTATCTTTAACTCGCTTAAGTAATCTTCCTGAAGAGTGATATTTTCTCCCCGCTGGATACGCTCCATCGCCAATGCAATATGGACAACCAGCCCTACATACGAACTGTCTGCCAGGCTGTAAGGAAGCTCTTCATTAATATCTTCAATGATTCCCTCAATCAGGATAATCTTTTCCTTATGAACGAGACCTAACAGCCGTTCTGAAATGGAATCTATTTTGTTGGTGGATTTCTTTTGGATATTGTCTCTGACCATCTTCAAAAATTCCGGCACATCAAATCTTTCTGAAATCAGACTTGTTATCGCCTTTCTTTTTGCATCTTCAGAACCCTCCAGCTCGATTCCATAGCCCCGTTTGCGCACAAGCCGCAAGTCGTATTCTTTTATGATCGGCTCCAGCTTATCCAAGTCATGACTGACCGTTGCCGTAGTCACACCCATATCATTTGCAAGGGAAAAGAGTTTCACAGGCTCCTTATTGTCTAACAGTGTACATAATGCGACGATAAGCCTTTCATCTGGGGTATATTCTGTAAAATCCTGCTTTAGGATGGTGACCCTTAATTGATAAATATCACCTTGTGTACCAATTACCTTTACTCCCACTCCTGCTTTTTTCTGCAACTTCAAATGAAATGCCTGCAGAACATCTTCAATATTCTTCAGGTCGCGATGGATTGTCCGCTCACTCACATTTACAATGTCAGCAAGCTGCTTAATGGTGACATCCTCTTTCATATCTTCAAGCAAAAATTGCAGAATCAGTCTTTCTCTCGCAGAAATAACCATGCCATATCACCTTGTTTTCTTGACATAATTTAATTATAAGTAAGTAATTACTTGGATTCAAACAGTTGTTATAGCATTTTTTTCACACTCAATGTTGCCATTATTAAATATTAGATCATAAAAATCATTTTGTTTATATTACCCACTTTTAATCCTTTTACAACATAAATAAGAGCATCACCATTTTAGGCGATACTCCTTTTATCATTATTTCAAGTTATTGATAATCTCATCATATTTAGGGCTGCTCATAAAGTTTTCTACAGACACATGGTGTGCATCTGGAAGCTTCGCAACTGCACGATCTGTTAAATCTTTATGTGTGATAACAAGATCTGCATCACTTGGAAGGTTGGCAATCGATGTATTTGTTACATCCACACCTTCAATGCCTGCTTTTTTCACTTTATTACGCATGATAGAAGCACCCATTGCACTTGAACCCATTCCTGCATCACAAGCAAAGATGATTTTCTTCACACTGTGGTAATCGAAGTCTGCAGCTTTGTTTGTTGCTTCAGCAGCTTCAACAGAAGCATCAGCACCAGTAGCTTCACCAGTAACTGCACCGGCAACAGTGCTCTTTTTACCTTTAAGCTCTTGCATTTTATCAGCAGCAGCGTTGATGTCTTCTGCTTCGCCTTTGCTTGTTTTCAATACGATTGCACCGATTACAAAGGAAACAACGGCTGCAACGATTACACCAGCTAATACTCCTAAATGCTCACCTTTTGGAGACAATGCCATAATGGCAATAATGCTTCCTGGTGATGGTGTTGCTACAAGTCCTGCATTGAATAATGTGAATGTGAACACACCACTCATTCCTCCACCGATAACTGCCAATAGCATTGCAGGCTTCATCAGGATGTAAGGGAAGTAAATCTCATGAATACCACCTAAGAAGTGGATAATAGCTGCACCTGGTGCAGTTTGTCTAGATGTGCCTTTACCGAAAATGCTATAAGCCAACAAGACACCAAGACCTGGTCCTGGGTTTGCTTCTAATAAGAATAGGATTGATTTCCCTACTTCTTTTGCTTGGTCTACACCGATTGGTCCAAGAATACCTTGATTGATTGCATTGTTCAAGAACAATACTTTAGCTGGTTCAATAATAATGCTCGCAAGTGGAAGTAGATTAACATCAACGATGAACTCCACTCCGTTTGAAAGCATTTGGCTGATCGCTTCAACAACAGGTCCTACAAACTTAAATGCAAGAATAGTAATAATTGCTCCTAGAATACCTGCTGAGAAGTTGTTTACTAACATTTCAAAGCCTGCTTTTACTTTACCTCTGAACAGATCGTCAACCTTTTTGATTAAATATCCGCCAAGAGGACCCATAACCATTGCCCCAAGGAACATCGGTATATCTGAACCGACGATAACACCCATCGTTGCAATTGCACCGACAACGCCCCCGCGGACATCATATACCATTTTACCGCCAGTATAACCGATTAATAATGGCAGCAAGTACGTAATCATAGGATCAACTAATTTTGCCAAATCTTCATTAGGAAAATATCCTTTAGGTATAAAAAGTGCTGTAATAATCCCCCAAGCGATAAATGCGCCGATATTCGGCATTACCATTCCGCTCAAGTGACTTCCGAAACGCTGTATTTTAACGCGAAAACCTTTATTATTTTCGTTAGACATTAATTGTTCACCCCTTATTCTTTCTAACCTTAATGATAAAGCGGTTTCAGCTTCGTTACAATTTAAACTAAGCATAACTTTGACGGACACAATGTTGACATAATTAAATAGAATGATTCTTTTCCAATTATTAGTTTAAAAAAATACCTATTATTGGATTTATTTACTGTTTTAAACTGTTAACTTACAATCTGCTGTTATTTTCCGCAAAAAAAGAGAACTTCATGCACCCTGAAGTCCTCTTTTTATTAAATTGTTTCTTTTTCAAAAGCAGATTTAAATACTTCAATGAAATGAATATGATGTTCCTCAATACTTTTCAGCTTGAAGATAAAACCTTCTTCCTCAATTTCATCACCTTCGACCGCTTCAAAATTATTTGTCAAGAACCAGCCGCCAATTGTATCAACTTCTTCTTCTGACAGATGAATGCCAAGCAGGTCATTAACTTCACTGATTAGTACTTTACCGCTTAAGATATAGTGATTTTCTTTCAGCTTGCGAATTTCTGCAACTTCATCTTCATCAAACTCATCGCGGATATCACCAACGATTTCTTCTAATATATCCTCTGCTGTAACAATACCAGAAGTACCGCCATATTCATCTAATAAAATTGCCATATGGGTTCTTTCCTTCTGCATTTTAATAAGCAAATCGCGAATAGGTATTGTCTCAATTACGCGGATAATCGGCTTCATGTATTTCTCCAGGTCCATCTGTTCCTTCTCTTGGATCCTTGCCGTCAAGAATTCTCTAATGTTGATTAGACCAATAACATTATCTTTATCACCATTCACTAATGGATAACGAGTATAGTTTTCCTCTTCCAGAATGTCCATGATTTCATCAAAAGTATTGTCTACACTGATTGTGACCATTTCTGTACGGGGAACCATAATTTCCTTCGCTATTCTTTCATCGAATTCAAAAATATTGTTCACGTATTTTAATTCATTTTTATTTATTTCACCGCTCTTATAACTTTCAGACATTAAAATGCGGAGCTCTTCCTCCGAATGGGCTAGCTCATGCTCTGAGGCAGGCTTTAGGCCAAACATTCCAGTCAAGACACGGGCAGATCCGTTCAAAAGCCAAATAAACGGGTACAGAAGTCTGTAGAACCAAATAATTGGCGGAGCAAAAAGCAAGGTAATCGTTTCTGCTTTTTGGATAGCAACTGTTTTCGGAGCAAGCTCCCCAACTACAACATGTATAAAGGTTACAGATATAAAGGCTATCCCAAAAGACAGGATTGTCGAAAGTGATCCAGATATATGAAGCTTTTCGAATACCGGATGAAGGATTGCTTCCACCGTCGGCTCACCAATCCACCCTAATCCGAGCGCTGTAACTGTAATACCAAGCTGACACGCAGATAAGTATTCATCCAGATGAGTAGTTACCCTTTTCGCCGCTAAAGCTCCTTTTCTTCCTTCCGCAACCAGTTGATCTATCCTCGATCCTCTTACTTTGACGATCGCAAACTCCGTTGCAACAAAAAATCCTGTAAAAGCTATAAGTATTGCGAATAAAATTAAATTAAAAATTTCCAATGAACAGCCTAAAAAGGCTTACACCTCCTGATATTATAAGAAAATTAGCTTAAAAGCAGCAATGCCTGCAAAGAAGGAAATACACTCATGTGAATAGTATTTCTAACTTCCTTCTTTTTATGTCGGGCGGCCATTCTCCCCTTTTTCCTCAATGGATATTACGGCCATACCCGTTTTTGTGCTCATTTCATACCTTGATCTCTTTTAGAATTAAGCTATTTTCCTTCGATCACTTCCTATATAATGATGAAACTTTTTTTAGCAAGTTCATCGCAATCGGCAACTTGTTAGCAAAAGGATGGAGAGACCTAGGTTCGTGTAATGATTAATAGTTCGTTTTGTTATTAGGAAATCAATCTTTAATTGCACAGCCCCATTTCTTCCACCCCCTCAAAAAACTTTTTACTTTAATGAAATAATTATATAGTCGAACACAAATAATATTCAAGAAAAAAACCTTTTCTACCTCTTTATATGAAGCAGCAGTTCTAGCTTTAACAGCAGAACAACGTTTACATTTGACTGACCATCTATTATGACCTATAATAGAGTTATGTTACTCAATACTATGTTTTTTATATGTTGAGTAACATTAAATCCAAAGGAGCAAAAGAAAATGGAAGTTGTAGAGGCAATAAAGGACTTAAAGCAAATAAACAGTATGAAACGCTATTTAAAGAAGCAGTCTGAACGGGACTACTTGCTGTTTTTGCTTGGCATCAATACTGGTTTGACGATTACGGAGCTACTGGATATCCGCATCTCCGATCTTCTCGAAGAGGCAGGTATTCGCGATTTCTACACAATTAAAAAGGATGATCTTCGGGATGAACGCAAGGTTTATTTGAACCAAAAGGTTAAAAAGGAAATTCTTCACTATATCCAAGTGAGCCAGCTTCCACCGGAAAGCTATTTATTCCAATCGAAGAAATCCAAAAATCATTTAAGCAGACAGCAGGCATACCGGATTATTCATCAGGCTGCAGAAGCTTTAGGCATCGGCTCCAATATCGGTACTAACTCGATGCGAAAGACCTTTGGTTATCATGCTTACAAGCGAGGTGTTGCCATTTCGTTATTGCAGAGGCACTTTAACCATTCTACAAAACAAGAGACATACAAGTTCCTTGGGATTAACAAAGAAGAGGTAACCACTCCTCGCATTGATGTAAACCTATAAATTATTAAGGAGGAAAGAAAGATGAATATCAGAGAGACTGAACTCCCTGGCATTGGAAAAAAATTCGAACTAGTAACCAAAAATAACGATAAGGTAGTTATCGTCATTCACGATGACGGCAGACGAGAGGTTTATCATTTTGATGATGACGATCATGAGGAAAGCATTTCTAGCGTGACATTCAACGATTTAGAGTCGAGGCAAATCGCCGGTATATTAGGTGGTTTAGCATACAAACCTAAAGCGCTTGAAACGATTGAGATGGCATTTAACGACCTCATTATTGAATGGTATAAAGTAGAGCGTGAATCGAGAGCTGCTAATCATACAATCGGAGATATGGATATCCGCAACAATTACAATGTAAATGTTATTGCTATCATGAAAAAAGGAGCAGATAAGATGTTAAGCCCTGGACCTGAAACATTAGTTGAGGCAGGCGATACACTTGTCATTTCCGGTGAAAGACAGCATTTAAAAAGATTAATACTTGAGCAACTGACAAAAAGCACTGGAGGTGACACTTAATGGATCACTTAGTTTTTGAAGTTGGTACCGCACTGCTTCTAGTTGCCCTTGCAGCCATATTGGCAGGCAAATTGAAGTTCTCCATTATCCCATTTTTAATCATTGTCGGCATGCTGGTTGGTCCCCATGCACCCCACTTCGGAATAATTGACCTGAGATTCATTGAAAGTGCCGAAATCATTAACTTCATGGGCAGAATCGGAGTTTTATTCCTCTTGTTCTATTTAGGGCTGGAATTCTCCGTTGGCAAGCTGATTAAATCAGGTCGCTCTATTGTCACTGCCGGCACGATATATATAGTAATCAACTTCTCATTAGGTCTTTTATACGGATTCTTGAATGGTTATGACCTAATCGAGGTACTAATCATTTCAGGTATTATCACTATTTCCTCTAGCGCAATAGTCGCAAAGGTTCTTGTCGATTTGCGCAGAACAGGTAATGCAGAGACAGAGCTTATCTTAGGAATAATCATGTTCGAGGATATTTTCCTTGCTGTTTATTTATCTGTCATTTCCGGACTCGTTATGGGCGACTCCACATCAATTGGTGGAACGCTGATCAGCATCGGAACTGCTCTAGGATATATGCTGCTATTTTTCATTATCGCTCGCAAAGGCGCACCTTTATTAAATAAGTTGCTTGATATTTCCTCAAACGAAATCTTTATCATCGTTATCTTTGCAGCACTATTTTTTGTTGCTGGCTTCTCAGAAACAATTCACGTTGCAGAAGCAATTGGCGCATTGCTATTAGGGCTTGTTTTCTCTGAAACAGAACACAGCCACCGCATAGAACAACTTGTTGTTCCGTTCCGCGACTTTTTCGGAGCTATCTTCTTCTTTAGCTTCGGTTTGACAATCGATCCATTCGAATTAGGCGGTGCAGTCTGGTTTACTCTTGGTGCTGTCATCCTGACTATTTTCGGAAACTTCATTGCAGGTATGATTGCCGGACGAAGAACAGGTTTGTCCCACAAAGCATCAGCCAATATCGGCTTAACAATTGTTTCCCGCGGTGAATTCTCCATCATCGTCGCTAACTTAGGCATTGCCGGCGGTCTTATGCCAATGCTGAAGCCATTCTCTGCTCTTTACGTGTTAATACTTGCCATTTTAGGTCCTTTGCTCACAAAGGAATCAACGAAAATATTCAATTTACTGAACAAAATTTTCAAATGGAAAAAAGTTGACACAAAAAAGAAAAAAACCAGTCAAATATCGTAAGTTTTTGTTATGATATTCTCCCATATAAGGTAGAATTAAGGTAAAGAAGTATAACAATAAGGGTCAGGAGAAGGAGAATGGAGTTAGTAAACAAATTAATAGCAAATAAAAGTGCAAAGCGCATCGTCATTTTCGGGTTGCTTATTTTAGGGATTTACTTTTTAAGAAGCATGATCAATTTGATGCTTTTCACCTTTATCCTTTCATTTCTAATGGATAGGCTGGAAAAAATCATCTCCAAAAAAATACCGATTAAACGAAACATCATTGTTAGCCTGCTTTACCTCATAACAATCAGCTTACTATCTTACGGCTTCATTAAGTATTTGCCGATGCTTATCGAAGAAATTACAGCGTTGGTCAGACAGCTGATGGATTTCTATTCCCAGCCTCACGATAATGCCGTCTTGAATTATATTGTAAAGGCAATTCAAGCTAGGGATATTGACAGTTATTTAGAACAAGGACTTGGGGTTATCGTCGTTTACTTTACGACAATCAGCCATTTCAGCATTCAGTTTTTGCTCGCGATTATTTTAAGCTTTTTCTTTCTGCTGGAAAAACCAAGACTTCTTAAGTACAAAGAAAACTTTAAAACAAGCAAAATTGCTGCTTTTTACAACGAAATAGCTTTCTTCGGAAAGAAGTTCGTACTGACTTTCGGAAAAGTTTTGGAAGCACAATTCATTATTGCATTAGTTAATTGTATTTTAACAACAATCGGTTTATGGATTTTAGGATTCCCGCAATTGCTCGGTCTGTCGATTATGGTCTTCCTTTTCGGTTTGATACCAGTTGCAGGGGTTGTCATATCTCTCATTCCACTTTTGACAATAGGTTATACGATTGGCGGTTATATGTATATCATTATCCTCATCGTTTTCATTTGCATCATTCATGCATTAGAGGCCTATGTTCTGAATCCTAAACTAATGTCTTCTAAAACAGACTTGCCTGTATTCTTTACATTTATTGTCTTGATTTTCTCAGAGCACTTCTTCGGAGTCTGGGGATTAATTCTTGGTATACCGGTATTTGTCTTCCTGCTCGATATCCTTCAAGTGCAAAGCATTCATACGGAGGAAGAATAAAAAAAGTCGATGGCATATGCCATCGACTTTTTTTATTAGATTTTCATGATTCCGCCAGTGCTTGCAGATGTAACCAATTTAGAATAACGGGCAAGATAACCTGTTTTAACTTTTGGTTCGAACCCTTTCCATTCTGACTTCCGTCTTTCCCATTCCACATCATCAACGATAACATCCATTGAACGGTTTTCGATATCAATAACGATGTGATCACCATCTTCAACAAATGCCAGCGGACCGCCTTCAGCAGCTTCCGGAGAAGCATGGCCGATTGACAAACCACGGGATGCTCCAGAGAAACGCCCATCGGTTACTAATGCCACTTTCGGCCCAAGACCCATGCCCACAATCTGTGATGTCGGGGCAAGCATTTCCGGCATTCCCGGACCACCCTTCGGTCCTTCATAGCGAATGATTACAACATGACCAGCCTGCACCTTGCCTTTAGAGATACCTTCAAGAGCATCCTCTTGTGACTCAAATATAATTGCAGGTCCTTCATGTCTAGTAATACCGTTTTGCACACCGCCTGTTTTGATGATTGCGCCATCTGGAGCCAGGTTGCCGAACAATACTGCCAAGCCGCCCTTTTCTGTATGCGGGTTATCAATTGGACGGATAACATCATAATTCTGTACTTCACAACCAGCAATATTTTCACCAAGTGTTCTGCCTGTTACAGTTAATGTATCTAAATGAAGAGCATCCTCTTTTTTCGACAGCTCATTAAGCGCTGCTGAAACTCCGCCTGCTTCATGCAAATCTTCAATATGCACATCAGAGGATGGAGCCAATTTCGACAGATGCGGCACCCTGTTTGCCACTTCATTAATTCTTTCCAGCGGATAATCAATACCTGCTTCATTAGCCAATGCCAATGTATGCAAGACAGTGTTTGTTGAACCGCCCAATGCCATGTCCAACGCAAAGGCATTATCGATTGCCTTTTCTGTCACGATATCTTTTGGCTTAATATCTTTTTCAATTAGAGTCATAAGCTGCTTGGCAGATTTTTTCACGAATTCTTTGCGCTCTGGTGCCACAGCCAAAATAGTACCATTACCCGGCAATGCCAGTCCTAAAGCTTCTGCTAAACAGTTCATAGAATTAGCTGTAAACATGCCTGAACATGAACCGCAAGTCGGACAGCCAAATTGTTCTAATTCAAGCAATCCTTTATCATCAAGCTTGCCTGATTGATATGCTCCTACTCCTTCAAATACGGATGATAGGGAAATCTTTCTGCCATCACTAGTAACCCCTGCTTTCATAGGACCGCCGCTGACAAACACGGTTGGAATGTTTAGACGCATTGCAGCCATCATCATTCCTGGTGTGATTTTGTCACAGTTAGGGATACATACCATACCATCAAACCAGTGAGCTGAAACTACTGTTTCAATGGAGTCTGCAATGATTTCTCGGCTCGGAAGCGAATATCTCATTCCAATATGCCCCATAGCAATACCGTCATCCACACCAATCGTGTTCATTTCAAACGGTACGCCACCTGCTTCTCTAATTGCTTCTTTTACAATTTTTCCGAACTCCTGTAAATGGACATGACCTGGAACAATATCAATATATGAATTCACTACAGCGATAAATGGTTTATTAAAATCCTCTTCTTTTACACCAGCTGCACGCAATAGGCTTCTGTGCGGAGCGCGGTCAAACCCCTTTTTGATCATGTTGCTTCTTAACTCTGCCACTTTTACCCCTCCATTTTCCGATTAAAACGAATTATCTGTATATTTAAACTTTAAATCATTGTAACACTATCATAGAAAAATTGGTATAATTTCTTCTCAACGTTTTTCAGAAAAAATATATCAGCTTAAAACCAGCAAGTAATTATGACCTTCGTTACACCACGCGTTAAATATACTAACATGAAGGAGAATACGAGGATATCCCCGACTTATTCTGTTTCGAGTTTTACTATTTTGAAATAATATCAACCGGAACAAAAAGAGCACCCTATGTAAAGGATGCTCCTTATCTATCAAGAAAAGATTCTACTGATACTTGCTATCTCTTCATTTGTTAAAGTAACTTCTAATGTCCGTAAGTTGTTTTGCAGTTGAGCGACCGTTTTCGCTCCTGGAATAATGACATCTACTGCCTGCTGCTCTAACAGCCAAGCAAGCGCCAAATGTGTTGCTTCAAATCCTTTCTCTTCAGCCAGCTTTTTTAACTGGTCAACTTTTTCGAGATTTTTAAGGAATGCATCTCCTTGGAAAAGCGGATCTTTTGCACGAATATCATCAAATTTAGCATCTTTAGAGAATTTACCTGTCAAAAGCCCTGATGCCAAAGGAAAATAAGGGACAAAGCTTATCCCATTTTCCGCACAATACGGTAAAAAGGAATGTTCTGCTTCCCTTTTTAACAGCGAATACTCTCCTTGAAATACTTCCAAGTAGCCATCCTTGTTAAATTCCTTTAGTTGTTCTTCATTTAAGTTAGACGCACCGACTGCTCCGATTTTACCTTCATCCTTTAATTCCTTTAAAGTGCCTGCCACTTCGGCCAGTGGAGTAACACCATCTGGATAATGAACATAAAACAAATCAATAAAATCTGTCTGCAGTTTTTTTAAGCTTTCCTCTACTGAATCTCGCAAAAATTGACGGCTATTATCGAGAACAATCTTGCCGTCGACTGCTTTATGGGCAGCTTTGCTGGCAATAACCACTTTATCTCTAATTCCCCGTTCTTTGAGCACTTCTCCGATTAGCTCCTCTGATTTCCCCAGCCCATAAATAAACGCAGTATCTATAAAGTCTACTCCTGCATCTAAGGCTGCATTCACTACTTCCTTACCAGTTTCATCTTTTAAGTTTGGAAATAAATTATGCCCTCCAACTGAGTTTGCTCCATACCCTAGCTTTGTGACGTTCATTGATGTTTTCCCAATTTGAACTTTACTACTCAAAATGTTCCATCTCCTTATTTCCAAATTCGGGCTTCGTTCAGGAAATCACTAGATTCCTATGAAGAATATGACCCTTCTCTTTTATTATGGGAATCATTGGATAAATAGTAAAGCAATCTGCTTCTTTCATTTACGGCTTCTACTTTAATTTGCCTAGCCATATATATATAATATAGTTATAACACGAAAGGATTTTGAGTTTTGAAAGTGTACATACCGAAAAAGATTATTTTACTCACTTTTCTGGCCCTGTTATTTATTATTTGGATTCAGACAGATATCGAATTAACGCTCAATTTCCCAATAATCCTGCTAATGCTGGTGCCAGTTTGGATTTATTACAGAATATATCGCTCAAAGAAAAAGCAATTTGTTGCCGCAAAAAGAGAATGGATCGTCAATATCTTTTTTCTCTACTTATTAATGGTTATGTATGTGACATTGAATCCGTTCCATTTCACTCCACCCGGCAATAGAGAGAATATTAACTTGATTCCGTATGTGCAGATTCTTTATCAATATGAAAATAAGCCTCCAATATTTTGGATGCTTTATACACTTGGCAATATTATCATGTTTATTCCTTTTGGCATGCTGTTCCCGGCTATTTACCGCAGACGCTTCAAATGGCTTGCAACTGTATTTCTCGGGGCTGTTACTTCGCTTATCATTGAGGTTACACAATACTTCTTTACCGTAAACCGGGCTGCAGATATAGATGACTTTATTTTAAATGTTATAGGCAGTATGTTAGGATATATCCTATTTAAGATTCACCAAAAATTCACAACTAAGTATCCGCCGAAAATCCCTGTCATTCAAGTGATCAATAAAAAATAACCACACTGTAAAGTTCAGTGTGGTTATTTTTTATTTGTCTTCCCCAATGATTCTAACTTCTGTTTCTAAGTTAACATCATAATTCTCTTTGACTGTCTTTTGAACATGTTTGATAAGAGAAATATAATCATCAGCAGTTGCATTATCCACATTGACAATAAAGCCTGCGTGCTTTGTGGAAACTTGCGCTCCGCCTATTTTTGTTCCTTGAAGATTGCTGTCCTGTATCAGTTTCCCTGCAAAGTAGCCTGGAGGTCTTTTAAAGACACTGCCGCAAGAAGGATACTCAAGAGGCTGTTTTGATTCTCGCAAAAATGTCAGTTCATCCATTTTCGCCTTAATTTCTTCCTGTTTACCTGGTTGCAGTTTAAAAACCGCTTCTAAGACAACATAATGGTTCTTGGCAATATTGCTTGTGCGGTAACCTAAATCCAAATCCTCTTTACGTACTGAGATGATTTCCCCGGCACTAGTCAGAACAGTTGCACTCTCTAATACATCTGCAATCTCACCGCCGTAAGCCCCTGCATTCATATAGAGCGCACCGCCGATAGAGCCTGGAATTCCACAAGCAAATTCAAGACCAGTTAAGGAATGCTCAAGCGCGAATCGGGAAGTATCGATAAGTGCTGCTCCGCTCTCAGCAAATACTTTATCTCCTTCAAGCCGAATGGTCACAAGCTTCGTCAAGTTGAACACAACACCACGAATTCCTCCATCCTTTATAAGGACATTAGATCCATTCCCTAAAATCGTGATGGGAATTCCAGCCTCTAATGCTACTTTATAAGCATTCTGTAGTTGTTCAAACGTAGTCGGAAAAAGCAGGTAATCTGCCTTCCCTCCTATTTTTGTATACGTATATTGACTTAGCGGCTCATCTATCTTAACTTCATCTTCTGTCATTATCTGTAAGAACTTTTCTTTTACATCATAATTTTTCATAATCTCAACCTTCTGCTAATATTTCAATCCTTTTACCATTTACCATTGTATAACATTCTAACTGTTTGAAACAAAAACACTTATTGTTTTTATGTGAATTTTATATTTTTGTAACATTATATGAGTTAATTTGCTGTTTTATGCCTATCACCCTCGGGACAGCACCCCTGTATTTCTCATTTCTGCACCAAGCAAATCATAGGATAAACAGGCCGGCTTATTTGTCCTTGGATCTGTAACAATTTCTGCATCCACTTGAAAGACATCCTTTAAAACTTCTGCTGTCATGACTTCATTCGGGGTGCCTTCTTTTCTCAGCTTTCCTTTTTTCATGGCAATCATTTTATCAGAAAAACGGGAAGCATGATTAAGATCATGTATGACCATTACAATTGTTCTCTTTTCCTCTTCATTGAGCTTTTTAAGCAATTGCAGCACCTCAAGCTGATGTGCCATATCAAGATAGGTCGTCGGCTCATCCAATAGAAGCAGTTCTGTTTCTTGGGCAATTGCCATTGCAATCCACGCTCTTTGTCTTTGACCGCCTGATAACGTATCTACCTCTTGATACTTCCATTCAGTTAGACCTGTCACTTCAAGTGCCCAATCAATTATTTCTTTATCTTTTTCCCCTAACCGACCAAATCCCACTTGGTGAGGAGATCGTCCATAGGAAACGAGGTCATAAGTCGTTAATCCGCTTGGGGCATCTGGAGATTGGGGCAAAACCGCCATCTTTTTAGCGATTTTTTTGGTTGGAATCTTTTGAATAGCCTCACCATCTAAGTAAACAGCTCCAGCCTTCACCTTATTTAGTCTAGCCAGCGCTTTTAATATCGTTGACTTTCCGCATCCATTCGGTCCGATGATGGTTGTAATTTTACCTGTTTCAATTTCCAGGCTCAGCTGCTCGACAATGATTTTATCATCATAACCTATTTTCACATCTTTCGCTGAAAGGATATTCATTTGCGCTTTCACCCCTAGCCTATTTCGTATGTTAAGTCATTTAGTTCGTTTTAATGCGATATAAAGCTGTATTCCTCATATTCACTATTAATCCCGACATATACTCTGTTTCTGCCATTCCTTTTTGCTTCATACAGAGCAACATCAGCCTTTTCAACAAGCTCGCTTAAAGCAGCCTCCGGATGAGAGATGTTCTCCGTTGCTGCAACTCCAAAGCTTGCTGTAATAGCAATCTTTTCTGCTTTAGAGTAAAAACTCGAATTTTCAAGGCAACTTCTGATTGAATGGCCTATTTCAGCTGCTGATTCAAGGGAATATCCAGGGAGTAGCACAATAAACTCTTCTCCCCCATATCTTCCGAATAGCATGTCTTCTTTTAGCAGGCCTTGTGTGACAGACACAATATGCCGTAACGCATCATCACCAGCAAAATGTCCAAAAGTATCATTGATTCCTTTGAAATGATCTACATCAAAAAGCAGCAATGATGTATAATCCTGTGCACCTCTGTCCCGACTTATCACTTCCTTGGATTTCTCCATAAAAAAGGTGCGGTTATATATTTTTGTAAGGCCATCTTTATAGGCCAATTCTCGCAGCTGTTTCTGCACTACTTTTAGTTCTGTAATATCTATAATAACAATCGCTGTTCCCACAAGAATATGATTTCGTTTGTGAATCGGCGATATCCTTACTTGATAGTATTTCCCACTGTCTTTCCATTCCATCTCATATACAGTATCATCATTTATTATTCTGTCGCCAAATGCTAAAAGTCGGTCTCTGTCTTCCATTATATCATCAATTTGTTTTCCATTCTTCAAGGAAGGAAACAGCAGGGAAGCAAGCGGATTGAATTCAACTATTTTTCCAGACAAATCAAGAACAATGACTGCGTCCCTCATGCTTTCAAATAAATAATCTTTTGCAACAGGAGCCACTGTCAGCATATGTGTAGACATAATCGCCCATAGATACAACAAGCCTGTGATACCCATCACAATCGGTACAGGATCAATGCCATATGGTGTTAATCCTAATAAGTAGAGCAATGATGTTGTAATTGGCAATAAAATGCCGATTAAAAGTGTTAGTACCTGTTTCCAATGCTTTGTCTTCGACTTAATCCAATACCAAATTAAAATATTAGCTCCGACAAACAAAGTGCCAAATGTGTAGCTTCCATGAACTACATACCATTGGCCTACTGTCATATCTAACAATAAAGCACCATGACTTTGCACAAAATTAACTTGTTTATAAAATAAATGGTGAAAATCATTTGTTACGATAAAAAGAAAGGTGAGCACAGGGATGAGATAATACAAGAGCAAGGTTTTTCTGTTCAAATGCTTATCCAAGCCTATGTACTGCAAAACAAGAATCAAGGTCGCTGGAGCAGAAAACGGCATTCCTAAGTATTGAAACACAACCCAAAACATAATCCCTTTTCCTGTACTGCTCGTAAGCTCGAGCGCATGTCCGAATGCATAGATGGCTGAAAATAACGAAAGCCACGCAAACGTTCTAGTTCCCGCAAAAACATGTCTATTGGTATAGCCTATAAATGCCAATACAAGCTGTAAAACCCCACCAACCGTCATTATGACAATATATGTTAATATGATTTGGTCCATCATTTTTACTAGCCCCTATTCAGGTATTTTGACCTTACTTATTATATTAAATAAGTAAACTAACTTGCTACTAAAACTTGATAATACATAAAAGTGGAAATAATACCCTGTTTTTTTTCTTTATATCATCCATATAGATAAGGAGAAGAATACTCCCAATCCGCTTGGAGTATTCTTCTTTTTTTGGATTATATTCTCGTTGTGGGTGGAATAAGTATATAAAAAGGGAGGAATTGTCTTGGCCTATATAATTCTGAGCCTATTGTTCTATGTGATGATGGTAGGAGTAAATGCCCTCGCCAATATCATTCCTATCAACGGGCAAACAACTGGCGAAATATCAAATAAATTAGCAGTGCTTGTAACTCCTGCTTCTTATGCTTTTATGATTTGGGGATTTATTTATATTCTATTAGCAATTTGGCTTGCGCGCGGCTTTATGCGCAAACACAGAGCACTTATATATTCGAAAACAAACAGCATTCTATTCGTGCTTACCTGCATTCTAAACGCCGGCTGGATACTCGTCTGGCATTATGAACTATTTGCCTTGTCAGTAGCCGTCATTCTGCTCTTGCTATTAACCTTGCTTTTCCTTTATAAAGCAATAAAGGCTGCGTCTAATCGTTTATTCGACATCTTCCCTTTTTCTATTTATATTGGGTGGATATCCGTAGCCTCTATTGTTAACATAAGCTATTACGTAACTTATATCGGCTTAAATGTCACTGACCCGCTTTGGACCGTTTCCCTGTTAGCTATTGGCGGTATTCTGGGGATTTTCTTTCGCATCTTTGAAAAGGATTGGGCATATTCCCTCGTTATTATCTGGGCTTATCTTGCAATTGCAATCAAAAATTGGTCATCTGCACAAGCTGTATCTTATTCGGCTTTGTTTATCTCACTGTTGCTGCTTATTCTTGTGTTTATACCATTTAAAAAGAAAAGAACATAAGGAAAGGTGCTGGTTCATCCAGCACCTTTTTTTAAAGTAGAGACTTGGTCAATTTCCCTGCTGTTTCCTCTCCATTTGCGATGCAGGCTGCAATTCCAACTCCATAATAGGAACTTCCTGCTAATAATACATTTGGAAAAAGCTCGGCCATCTTAGCATTTATCGTATCTATTGCTGATTTATGCTGCAAGGAATAAACCGACATTAACTCATTCCACTTCGTCACTTCATAACTGATTGGCTTTTCTGTAATTCCGAGACTTTTTTCAATATCCTTTTTAGCGACCTTTAACAGTTCCTCTTCAGACAATGAATTAAGCTGCTCATATGCAGGATTAGATTTCTTATAAAAAAGTCTAAGCAACAGACTGCTGCTTTTGGAGGTGTGTGTCCACTTTCTGCTTGTCCACGTACAGGCATTGCAAGTCAAATCGCTGTCCTCTGCCACAATAAAGCCTGTTCCGTCCTTTGGCAGCTGTTCATCTGGAATATCATAAGCAAGATACATGGTGATATTAGAAGAGTTTTGAAGCTTAGCAAACTCTGTAGAAAGGCTGCTTTCAGCAAGGATTTTTTCTGCAGCTTGATGAGGTGCTGCCAGCACAATAAATTGTGCCTGAACAGCTTCACCCTCTGCTAGACTTATACTGTAGCCATCCTGCTCTTTCTTGATTGATTCAACTGCTTTACCCTTTTTAAATTCAACATCTTCCAGCACTTCCTCCAGCCGGTTTATAATGGTGGAAAGTCCATTCTGGAAGGAGATGAATTTTTTATTAGAGGCAGACTGGAATTGACTTTTGTTCTTGCCCAGTCCTCGAATAATGCTGCCATACTTCTCCTTGTATTCAAGTAAATACGGAAGCGTTGATGCCATCGTTAAGTTATATAATCCTCCAGAATATACTCCTGCTAATACAGGGGTAATCTGCTTTTCGACGATCTCTTTCCCTAAGAAGTACTCTAAAAACTCGCCGATAGATGTTTCCTTTGTAAAATGCTTATTAGTTCTTAACAAATCCTTTAATGCTTCCAGCTTTCCTTTTTGGGAAATCAGCTCACTCGAAAGCAAGGATTCTAATGTCATAGGGATGCCGAATACAGAGTCCTTCGGGATTTCCAAAAGCTTATCTCTCGTATGAATGTAAGAAATCCCTGTTGCATTATAGACAAGCTCTTCTTCTAATCCAAGCTCCTGTACAAAGGGAAGAACGTTTTTATTTCGTGCTACAATTGAATCTGCGCCTGTTTCCATGATGAAGTCGCCTTTATGAATCGAGTGAATTTTCCCGCCTAGCGACATCTCCCCTTCAATCAGGATAAGCTTAATATCCAGCTTATGTTCTCGTTTTAATTTCTGTAAATAGTACATGGCAGACAATCCTGTGATTCCTCCGCCGACAACGACTATAGTCTTCAATAATTACACCGCCTAAAATAATCTTTCCTATATGATGTATTATGCCATTATTCCCACTAAAAAAGAGCGGATATATAATGACTTTTTGTTCACAAATTATATAAAGCTGCTAAAACTATTTTAGCATTATATCCTCTTACCAGTCTCATCACAGCAACTATAAAGAAAAGGGAATGCAAGCCGGCTGCTTACATTCCCTTTTTGTTTAATTATTTATAGCTCCATCATTTGGGCGAAAATCATATTCCAATCTTTGGTTTTTGCCAGTGATATCCTTCTCTCTGCTGTTTCTGTCTCGGCTTTATTAATGCGGATCTCTTCGCATGCTTTTAGGAAGCTGCTAACACTGGTTCCTTCAAGATGTGTATAGATGCCATTTTCAGCATATCTTTTGGTTGACGGCAAGTTCGTCCCAATAACTGCCTTCCCTGCTGCAAGAAATTCGAACAGCTTAAGCGGAAATATTGCTTTGTTATAAGTAGATGGTTTATACGGCATAATTCCTATATCAATTAAATTCATATAATGGGAAACTAATGTGGGCGGTACACTTCCTGTCCAAGTAACATTCGGAAGCTTCAATAATTTCTGGAATTCTTCACTTTGGTTCGTTCCGTCAGGCCCAACAAATAAAAACTGCCAATCCTTTCTTTGCTCTGCTGCTTCTTGAATAAGAGCAAAGTCCAGCTTCGGTTTTATTCCGCCAATATACCCTAGCACAGGTCCATTTCCCTTGTCTGCTAACACGTGCGCAGCTTTCTCATTATGCTGAAACAGCGAAAAATCAACCCCATTTTCATACGTATAGACCTTTTTTTGTTTTGGGATTGGCAGCTTATCTTTTACTTGCTCAGCTAAATAGACAGAGGTGCATGTAACAGTATGAGCACTCTCGATAATTCTGCTCTCACTTGATTGAATAATCTTATACTTAAGCATATTTACTGCAGATTTGTTTCCATCAATGGATGCTGCCCATAAATCACTGCAATCATATACAATTTTTCTCCAAGGGAACATCTCCGCAAGAATTGGAAAAGCAGGATAGGTGTACCATAGGTTGATATCATACGCACTTTGCTTTGCCTGTAAATAAGCAACCAGTTTCTCTAGTTTTTTCTTATAGAATATAGATATAAAGCGGCTGAAACGAAGCAGCTTATTGTCACCCAAATCAGCAACTTTCCATTGCTTAATACCGTTTGGAAGTATTTCTACTGCCTCGCTGTCCAGAGATTTCCCAGGACATAACCAAATCACTTCAGCTGTTTTTTCTTGTTTCTGCAAATATTCTGCCAAACGATGTCTTCTGTAGCGCAACTGGTCATTCTCCCATTCTGCTGTTGCTACAAGTACATGGATTGATTTCATTTTTGACCACCTTATATCCTTTTTCTAATCGCATGGTAAGCATAATGGGAAAAACACCATGCTGCTTTAGCGAGATTAAGTCTCTCAATTTCCCGGTAAACAAACCATGTTTTTTGCGCTGATTTCCACTTATTATTGGAAATAGAATCATTGCCGATACGGTATTCAGCCAGAATTTCTTTCATACCATAAGCGTTATGTCCCTTTTTCAGGATACTTAACCACGTAGCCAAATCTTGTCGAGTTCTTATATTCGGCATGTGGAAGGAACCAATGATACTTCTGTCGACGATGACTGTAAGACAGCCGACAATCGTGTTTTTCAGCATATCCTGATAGGAGATAATCCTCGGAGCGTGAACTTGCTTCTCCAGCTGTTCTCCATCTTTTGTAATATATTCATACGATGTAAACGTAAAGGCATAATTGTTCTCTTCCATGAAACGAAGCTGCAGTTCCAGTTTATTCGGCTTCCACTTGTCATCACTGTCTAAAAAGGCAATATACCTCCCTGACGAATAATCCAATGCTGTATTTCGCGCCATAGCTGCTCCGCCGTTTTCCTTCCTGTTAATAACATGTATTCGCTCATCTGCTTTTGCCCACTCTGCCAGCATATCAGGGGTTCCATCTGTCGAACAATCATCGACAATAATCAACTCCCAATTAGGGTAAGTCTGTTTTAAAACAGACTCAATGCTGAACGAAATATAATCCTTGCTGTTATATGAAGGCATAATTACCGAAACTAATTCTTTCAAGAAAGACACCTCACTGTCGGGAATGTGCTCGTATAAACTCTGGAGTGATTAATATTAAAATACTCGCCATGATACCTAATAAAGCCCCTAATATAACTCTGTCTTCTGCAGAAGCCTCCACTATCTGCCCTTTTACATAAACATCCTTAATCAAGATAGCCTGCTCGAGACCAAGCTTTTCGTTCTTTAATTCATAAAGAAACCGCTGTTGGTCAACAATCGTATCACTGCTTGCATTTTCTGTCTCTAATGCCTGAATGCTTGATTCAATAATTGTGCTTTTTTCTTCAAAGGAAGACTGATCAAGCTTCATAAAGCCATCAACAATAGTTGTCAGATTGTTTAATGCTTCCTCTTCTGTTTTTCCTGTAAGGCTAAGCACAAGCAGTTTACTAGGCGTAGAGGAGACAGCGAGCTTATCAGTTACCTCCTCTTCCCAAACATCCGGGAGGATTTGTTTAAATGATGCTTCATTTGATAACAAGGAAACAAGCTGATCAGCATTTGTTAAATAGCTGGTTTCATAGTTTCCTAGTTTGATTATCGCTTCTGATGTGTATTCCGACTGTCCGTTGCCTGTGGGCATGAACCAGCCAAGAATCGGCATTGCCACGCAAATAATTAAAATTGCCCATATATATTTCTTCAGTCGGCCAACAATTCGTTTTATGCTATCTTTCATGAGATACAATCCCCTTATCCATTGCTTTAATTCTTTTTTTAAACACTGACAGGACAGAAATGATAAAGCCCATCAATACCCAATGAAAATACAAATTGCTGACTGTGCTGGGACTGATACTGGATGCCATAAAAGCTGCCAGTCCAAGCATGCTTGCCTCTAAAAGCATTTTATATGTCCTGCTGTTTGCCTTTTTGTAGATCCTGTACAATTGGATAAACAGGGAAAGGATAAGCCCTACGTAACCAAGAAGGATAAAAATCCCGAAGTTGCCTGCTATTTCAGCCAGCCAATTATGCGCCTGCTGCACACCTCCCGTAGAAAATACAGGATGGTTTTTTAAGTAATAAGGAATATTCCCTGCTCCTACACCAATACCAAATGTATCAATAATATACTGCTGTATATTTCGTAGCAGATTTATTCTTGCCAAATTGGAGGGCATCGTCTCATCTACTCCATAAAGGTTTGCTTGTGTGAAAGCATGCTGGAATTTCCCTATTAATCTTCCTGAAAACAAGAGGACTGCAATCCCTGCGGCTGAAAAAGCACCGATTAAAAGCAGCTTTTTCAGCTTATCATTGACCAGCAGGAAAACATAAAAACACAGCCCGATTAATACGGAAAGGATACCTGCGCGAGATTGTGTCAAATAGATGACATAAAAGGATAAAACACTCAAAACAAGAGCAGGAATTCGGACCTTTATACTGCTGCCGTTTTTTGCTGCTGCTAAATAGAAAAAGAAAGAAATACTCAAAAATGCAGCAAAGTCATTTTGGTTAAAAAACACTGCTGTCGGATAGCCGATTCTGTATTCGCCAGCACCATAAAGGCTCGAGGTTGGCAGTTGAATATGCAGATAATGGTTCACCAATCCAATGGCCATTAAAAGAAGCGTCATTCCCATCCAAATGACATAAAAGATTATCAGACGGGATACTCTTGTAAATGTGACATTTGCTAAGTAGACGAACAACAAGCCCATCCACATAAGCGACATGTACTTGAATGTTTCGATAATCGATCTTGCCCAAAGCATGGATACTGTTCCATACACAAGCCATATTGCTAAAAACATCCAGATACCTTTAACAGACAAACCATCAAAGTCTTTTTTTAAGCCCTTGTCTGAAATGGCATACATAAAATAAATAAATACTGCAGCAATAAGCAGAATTCTATACAAAAACAAGCTAAAAAAACCAATATTAATGTTGATAATAGACTGATTCAAAAACGTAGTGATGAGAAGGGCATAAACTGCCCCTCTCAACATATCCTCCAGCCCAATAGTCGATTTTAAGTATAAAAAAAGGAGCAGTCCCCCAAAGCCCCCGAGGAGAAGAAGCAGCAGCTTCATATCAAAATTTTGGATCGCATATAAAAGGGAGAGTAATGCCATGACAACAATTAGCGCTCCAATTGTCTGACGAACTAGTTGCTTGCTTTCCATTTACTGTTCAGACCCTTTCTTTCCATTAGTCATTTTGTTCCTTGGAGCATACTCCTTGTAAAAACTAGCGTTTCCTTTAACCCCGTTTCCAAGCTTGTTTGCGGGACCCAATTTAATACATCCAATGTTTTTTGATTGCAAAGAGTGCTGTGCAGAATATCCCCTGGCCTTGCAGCTTGATGCTCTGCTTTTAATTGGATGTCACCAGCCTTGACCATTGTCTCCCATAATTCATTGACCGTAATTTTGGTTTGAGTGGAGATATTTACACAAATATTCCCTTGCGCCTCCATCGCTTTAACATTAGCCTTTGCTACATCCTTTACATAAATGAAGTCCCTTGTTTGTTCGCCGTCTCCAAATATAACAGGTGCTTTTCCTTCAGCTATCTTGTCAGCAAATATAGAGACAACCCCGCCTTCTCCTTTCGCGTCTTGTCTTGGACCATAAACATTGCTGTACCGAAGGATGCTGTATGGCAACTGGTAAAACTTATAAGCCATTTGCAAGTAGCGCTCAACAGTCAGCTTTGTTAACCCATACGGAGACTCAGGCATTGTAGGGTGATCTGTCGTAACAGGCAGAAAATGCGGATTTCCATAAACAGCAGCCGATGAAGCGAATACTATTTTTTTTATGGATGCTTTAATGCCTGCTTTAATGACGTGCAGTGAACCCTTTACATTAACATTTTCATCGTGCAATATATCATGTACTGATTCAGCTACACTTACTTGGGCAGCCTGATGGATAATATATTCCGGATTTAATGATGATATAAAATCAATGCAGGAAGGATCGGTAATATCATAGTCATAGATTTTAATAGGAAGATGGCTAATATTTCGATAATGACCTGTAGTGAAATTATCAACTACAATCACTTCATAATTATTTGCTAATAATTCTTCGACAATATGGGAACCAATGAATCCTGCTCCACCTGTTACAACTGCTCTGCTCATCCTTAATCCCCCTTAATGCTTAATGAAGCTTTGCCTTCATTCCATGCCAGTTTCCGATAGCGTTTTTCCAAGACTTCAGCATTTCTGCCCACATGGAAGTTGTCTTGTACATATTGAAGCAATTGATCCTTAATAATAGGAAGGTCATATTTTTCTGAATGATAGTCCAATACTCTTTCAACAATGCTGTCAACGGACTTTGGCTTAATAAGCAAATGATTGAACTCGCCGAACAAGTCGGGTACCCCGCCTACTGCTGTACAAATAACTGGCACTTTCATAGATATTGCCTCTATGACAACAGTCGGCATCCCTTCCGAATAAGAAGGCAATGCGAATATATCACTTGCCTGCAAGTAATCCTTCACTTTATCATTGCTAATTTGGCCAGGAAGAAACAGCCTTTTTCCATATTGTTCATGCTTTTTTAAATCATCCATTGCAGGGCCATCTCCGACTAAGACAACTGCCATATTTTTTGGCAGTCGGTTAAGACTGTCAGCAAGTTCATACACGCCTTTCTCCTTTACAAGCCTTCCAATAAAGGTAATCAGCTGTTTGTCAGAAGGCAGCTTAAGCTCTTTTCTTACGTTCTCCTTCGGCAATGCTGCAGCCTGAAATCTAGAAAGGTTTATCCCAATAGGGAGAACAAAGCTATCCCTGCCTGTCTTTTCCTTTGCTGCTAGAGCAAGATGTCTTCCGATTGATATCACTTCATCGGCAGAGTGAACAGAGCGCTGAAATGCTTTGTTGGCACTTCTGCTAAAAGCAGGATAAATATGCACATCACTTCCATGCAGTGTTAAAAGCCATGGTTTCTGCAGCTCTTTTGAAATAATATGAGCAGCGCCTCCTGACGGCATCGCAAAATGTGCGTGGATCATATCAAATTGCAGACTTTTGTCTTGGATCGTCTTTAGAATTGCCTTAGCAATTCTCTTGTCCGGCTGTGCCCATCTGAGCTGCCCTGGAAGTGCTCTATAAATCGGCCTATAAACCTTCACTCCCTCTCGTACTTCATAAAACGGCAAAGTTTTGCGCTTATATGTTTTCTTTAACGCTCTTAAAACGGCAGGGTTTTGCGGTGTTGGGCAGATTACCGTTATCTCTAACCCTCGTTTTTTCAAAGCTTGAACCTGTGTTTCATGGAATACCCCATTGCCAGGCTGTTCTTTACTCGGATAAACACTCGTAATCCACAGAATCTTCATGCTTCTCTTCCTTTTACATTTATTTAGCTAACTGGAAATAAAGCATATTAACGAGCATTAGACTCATAATCACTACACTTTCATCTGAATCCAGCTCAAAAAACCTGGTAGGCAAAAACTAGCTTTAGAAACATACTAAAAAGCAGGAACAGCAGACACAATGCTTTAAGCTGGGACTGTTGGTCCAACTTCGCTTAAAACTATGGCAATGTTAAAATCTGCTCATTCCTATGCTTAACTCTTTAGATACGGTCAATTAGCGCGCGCCTTCACCTGTAACCAATACCTTTACTGTTTTCAGCATAATCTTCAGTTCAAGCTTAAACGTCAAATTTGAAATGTACTCAAGATCATACTGAAGTTTTTCACGAGGAGTAATTTCATATCCTCCGCTTACCTGAGCAAGTCCAGTCAAACCTGGTCTTACTGCTAGCCTTTTCGCAAAACCAGGAATCTCACTGTCAAACTGTGCAGTAAAGACTGGTCTTTCCGGCCGCGGACCAACAATAGACATATCTCCTTTTAAAACAGATAACAGCTGAGGAAGCTCGTCTATTCTAGTTTTTCTCATGAAATGACCAACTTTCGTAACACGCGGGTCATTTGCTTCGGCCCATTTAGCGCCTTCCTTTTCGGCATCATTGTGCATAGAGCGAAGCTTTATTAAATTAAAGTAATTTCCGTTTTTTCCAACGCGCTGCTGTATATAAAATGGGGAGCCTGGGCTCTCTAACACAACTAGAATTGCGAAGACAGCAATAATCGGTATTGCTAAAATTAGCCCAACGCTTGCCAGCAGCAGATCCAAACACCTTTTTGTATACAAGTAGTATTCTGCTTCCTTTGGTACAGAGAACTTTTCCCCCTCGACAATGGTGTAATCGTGGTAGATATTAAAGCTCTTTTCACGCATATATTGTCACCTCGTAGACTGTTTATGTGTATTTTGAACCTTTGTGTCAAGTATAGAATGAGATTGTATGGTAATCGTTTAGGGAAAATTAAATATTGGTAAATCTTTGTAAAGACAGTTTTAATATTTAGGAGAAAAAATGCTCTTGCTTTGATGCTGCTTAGCAAAATAGCAGTTTTAGAGGATTTGTTGACGGATGCTAGCGCGGTATTTCGCCAAAGTTCTTCAATATTCTCGAAATTCTAATCACAAAAAAACAGCCTGCATTTTTCATACAGACTGTTTTTTATGATTAATGTTTTGGATTTACTCTTTTTATTACGAGACTGCAAATAAATCCGATTATTGCTACAATCAGTGCAAAAGTAAAGGCACTTTGTACACCTGAAGTTAATGCAGCAGGAATATTAGCAGGGTCCATAGGGTTGCTTACCCCTGCCAGGAAGTTCTTCTGACCAGAAGCCAATATAGATACACCAACTGCTGTACCAATCGCTCCTGCAACTTGCTGTAATGTGTTCATAATCGCTGTACCATCAGGATATAATTGAGGTGGCAGCTGGTTTAAACCATTTGTTTGTGCTGGCATCATAATCATGGATACACCAATCATTAAACAGCTGTGCAGCACGATAATCAGCGCAACTGTTGATGTTGTTGTAATTCCTGTAAAGAACCATAGAACAACTGAACATAGGGCAAGACCTGGAATGACGAGCCATTTTGGTCCATATTTATCAAACAATCTTCCCATCACTGGTGAAAGGAATCCGTTAATTAAACCTCCAGGCAACAACAGTAGTCCTGCTGTAAAGCTTGTTAAACCTAAACCGCCTTGCAGATACATTGGAAGAAGAAGCATCGTAGACAGAATAAGCATCATAGACATGAAGACTAAGATAAGTCCTAAGACGAACATCGGGTATTTAAATGCTCGAAGATTAATCATTGGCTGTTCCATTTTAAACTGACGAATGGAGAAAAGAATAAGTGAAACTACACCTACGATTAGAGAGACAATTACAACTGGGCTTTCCCAGCCGCCTGAATGGTCTCCGCCTTCTCCAGCACTGCTGAAGCCAAATACAATTCCGCCGAATCCTAATGTAGACAAGATAATCGATACTATATCAATTTTCGGTTTTGTTACAGTTGAGACATTTTCCATATAACGAATACCGAACAATAAAGCAAATACTAGAAACGGCAAGGAAATCCAGAAAATCCAATGCCATGTCAGATTTTCAATAATCAAACCAGAAATTGTTGGCCCAGTAGCTGGAGCAAACATAATAACAAGCCCGATCATTCCCATTGCTCCTCCCCTTTTCTCAGGAGGGAAAATTAGCAAAATCGTGTTAAACATTAGCGGCAGCAGCAACGCTGTTCCGACAGCCTGCACAATTCTTGCCACTAATAAAAATTCAAAGGTTGGTGCAAGTGCAGCAATTAGTGTTCCTAATATAGAGAAACTTAATGATGCAAAGAAAAGCTGTCTAGTTTTAAACCATTGCAGCAATAATCCTGAAATCGGGACTAAAATACCCAATGTAAGCAAAAAGCCTGTTGTCAGCCATTGAACTGTTGTCGGCTCAATATTAAAAATAACAATTAAATCATTCAATGCCATATTTAAGGCAGTTTCACTGAACATACCTATAAAACCGGCAATCAAGAAAGAAGTTACGATAGGCAATGTCTTAAATTGCCTTCCTTCCATTCCCTTCCCCTTTACCGCGTCCATATTCATTTCCATAAAAAATCCCCTTTCATCTTTCTTAACATTCTTGTGACAGCAGCTTTGGAAGCTTATCTGCAACAATTCTCATCGGCTTTCCTGATTGCTTTGTTAAGCACAGGACGATGGCTCCTTCTATCATAGAATTGATAAGTATACTTAAATCTGCAGCCTCTTCAGCAGAAAATCCGCTTTCCTTAAGCTTTTCTGCATATACAGCTTGCCATTTCTCGAAAGTCACTAAGCAAGTCTTTCTAATTGGCTCACATGTCGACGCTGTTTCTGACGCTATAAGTCCGATTGGCATTCCGTGTATGCTTTCCTTCTTGTCAAAATCAGCAGCGATTTCATTGATATGCAATTGAAATGCTGTTATTGCGTCGTTGACGGAAAACAGAATATCCTTTGTCTTCTGCAACAGCACATTTTCTGTATATTTTATTGCCTCTATTGCTAATTCCTCTTTACCACTAGGGAAATAGTAATAAAGTGATCCCTTTGGTGTATTGCTCTCTGCAATAATCTGATTCAAGCCAGTTCCATAATAGCCTTGAATCTGGAATAAGCGAGAGGCAGTCTCTAGGATCAACTCACGAGTGTTCCCCTTTTCACCCAAGCTCATATCCTCCTTAGGAAAAATTATAACGATTGGTCTATATAAAGGTAATTCTGTAAACGGTTACTTGTCAACTGCTTTTTTAAATAAAAAATCACATAAAAAAATAAGCCCTTTTTTCCTGAAAAAAGGGCTACTCTTTTAATTTACCTCTATATCTCCATTATTTGTTTTTAATCTTATCTTATACTCACCATCACCGAAGATTACATTAGAATTGGCTTGCTTAAAAATTTCAATATCCCCATTATCTGTTTCTGCACTTATGTTAGCATTTTCTGGTTCCTTCTCTGCTGTTACGGAGATTTCGCCGTTGTTTGTTTGTAATTGTATATCCTGATTTAATGCGCTTGCGTTCAATTCAATTCTTCCATTGATTGTTTTTCCATCGATTTCCCCTGAGACATTATCCAACTGAATTCTTCCATTAGAAGAGTCTGCCTTAACTGTTTCTGCAGTTATATTTGCCAATTCCAGACGGCCGTTTGCTGTATGGAGCACAACTTCTCTTGAAGACAACTCTGTCATTTTTATCCTGCCGTTTTTAATATCTGCTATCATGCTGGCATATTGTTTCTCCGGCAAGTACAAATCTAAGCTAAGCTCACTGTCCCCAAATAAGCTCATTGGAATAAGCTGATGTCCTTTTTCCTTTAATATCACTTTAAGTTTATTGCTTTCAACTTCTGCTGAATAATTCAATTCTCTATTTCCTCTTTTTGTTCCCGATAGCTGAACATAAGCTGAAGACTCTTGTATTGGATGAATTTCAATTGCAGCGTTATCTGCTGAAATTTCCACATGCTCAAAGTTATTGCTTTCTATTACTTTTCTCTCATTCAAATCAAATTTTTCTGCACTATGTTTATAGGTGGCTAGACTGCCAATCAGTCCAATCACAAGCAAAACTGCTCCAGCCCACAGTAACTTTCGTTTGTTCATTACTTGATGCCTCCTTTAACTAATGCTGTATTGAATGAAATATAACGGACAAAGCCGTGCATAAACCATTTTGTTATCCCTTGCATCCCTACAAATAGCAATAAACCAGCTCCACAGTAGACAAAGGATAAAAACCATTCAAAAAGATCAAAGGAACTTCCAAAAAGATTGTTAAGAAGAACGAGAAGCGGAGTACTGATGCCGGCAATGCTTACAGCCCAGCCAGCTAATATAACACCAACAAGCGCAATAAACGGACCTAACACAATGATGATATTAAAGAAGCTCAACCCAATCACCGCCCATACTGCCCGCATAACATTTCCAGCTGTTTGAGCACCCTTAGCATTTTCAAGGTGGTAATTGGCAAGTATTTCTTTTGCCAGCAATTTTGGTGATCCTAAAGAAGCAGCAATCTCGTTCTCTGCTTTGCCTTCTTCGATTCCAAATTGGAAATGCTCCTCGTAATCATGCAATATCTCTTGTTTTTCCTTACCATTTAAATCCTTCAGTAACACAGACAGTTCCTTTATAAATTGATCTTTATTCATCACTAGCACCTTCTTTAATTAAAGTATCAACACCGTCTCTGAATTGTTGCCATTCACTAAGTAATGTTTGGAGATATTCCCTGCCTTTTTCAGTAAGCTTGTAATATTTTCTTGGAGGGCCTTCTGTAGATTCTTGGAGGTAGGTTGAAAAGTATTCTTCTTTCGTCAACCTTCTTAACAGCGGGTAAACAGAGCCTTCTGATATTTCGATCTGATCAGAAATTTTTTGAACAAGCTCATATCCGTACCTGTCTTGTTTATCAAGCAGAACAAGAACACAAAGCTCAAGGACTCCCTTTTTAAATTGGACGTTCAATTACAGATCTCCTTTCTTTTAGTACTATACAATGAACAGTACTGGTCTTTGATTAATAATATAACACCATCTACTGTTCAATGCAAAGTACTGATTAATACTTTTTTCAAAAAAAGTGCTCCTTTGCCATCTGGCGAAAGGAGCCTTTTATCTTATTATTTGATTTTATTGATTTTGTCTCTAAATTCCCAGAAGCCTGGGATATTATCTAAATCATATAGCTGAATGCATTTCATTAACAGCATTTTCAATTCTTGTGAGAGATCATCTTGTTCATTAGGGGAAGTATATTGGACTGCTTTGTTCAACTTTGGTTCAAACATCTCTATCACTTCTTCTAATGCATCCTTGTTAATCTTCGACTCTTTTACTAATGAATATAATGTGGCCATCATCCATTTTCCTTTCCTTCTTCCGTCCTTTTTGTCAGCTCTTTTCCCAACCGTTCAAGCTTTTTATCAATTCTTAATAACAGATATATAGAAACACTCACCGGAAATGCGTAATTGCTTACAATTGTCATCCATTGCGTCAAGTCTCCAATACTCATCGTCTATAATCCTCCTTTTTTTGGGCCATATAGCTGTATATCCTTTGCAAAGCTTTTTGATGGCACTTCGACACATATTGCTGGCTTTTTTGGATCACCTCCGCTATCTCTGTATCATTGAGCTTCTTAATATAAGCAAAATAGAGAACGGTCTTTTGGGAGTCAGACAGTGATTGTATTGCATCATAAAGTAAAGGATCAGCTATATATTCAGAAATGCTTTCCCGAATTCCCTCCCTTTCTGCATATGCTTCCAAATTTGCATTCCTATCTTCCATTCTGTCTTTATGCGTCCTACCATCTTCTGTTTCAGCGTCCAATAACAAAGGATATCTGTTTGCATAGAGCCTTTGCTTCCTATGAAAATTTAATGTGCTAAAATGTATGGAAGAGGAGATATAGGACGTGAACCGAATCGTAAAATAATACTTTTTAAACGCTTCATCTAAATTTTCTTTGTTTTCTTTAGAAGGATAACAAACAGCGTCGGCAAACAGCTTAAAGTGACCCTTTTCCCGTAAAAAACCTTGTACAATTGTATTTCCCATAAATTCTTTGTTCTCTTCTATAAACCTTTTCAATCCATTAACAGATTCCTCACACATGATTAGCACCTCCTAAAAGGAACGTACGTTCTGTTTTTAGTGTAAAAAAAGGGACTAACTCGCATTAGCCACTTTCTTATTATAACATATCCTTCCATGAACGAATTTCATCAATCTTTCCTCCTCTATATAATAAAGAAAGATTTCTTGAAAAAATAACAACCTATTTATAAAAATTTTATTAGAGGACTGGTTTAAATTGTAATTCAATTGTAAATTGTACATTATTCTTATCCTCTTCTACATTAGTGATAATCCAGTTTTTTGCTATATTTTTCGATAAAGCCTGGTAGTCTTCACGTGATAGCATAAATACTCCAAGCACTTCTCCCTTATCCTTAAAATCTTTGCCCTCAGCCAAACCAAATTTAAACAGCAAGTATCTTTTTAATGTCCCTTTTGTTAAAAATGCAATCTCATAATTGCCTCTAAGCAGCTGTTCCACTTTTTCCTTTTTATCATGAAAATAAGAGAAAAGCGTTTCCCAATCTGGAAGTCCCTTGCCAAACTCTCGAAAGAAATCAATATTCCCCTTATTTAGAGCCTCAAGTATTTCCTCATTGCTGTATCCTCTGCTTTTGACCTGTTCAATCATTAATGCGTAATTTAAAGCCACCTTCTCTGCCATTTCCCGAATCCCCCTTATTCTGAAAAATAGTTATATTCTAATTTTTCCACTACACTAATTATAAAATAATCTTGTCAGGAGTTGAAATGATAGTGTTTAAACACTTTATTTCTTTTAGCCTTGCAATGAATACCCGATTGGTCAGCCAACAAGAAGCTACCCATTATGTAGAAAAAAATTTGTTCACATACAAATCTGCCAAGAACATGATTTTCTTAAGAAACAGATACGTTAATTATTTAGTGCATCAATTTCCTCAGATTAACGGCTCATTATAATATATTCCTGACAAAAGAAAAACAGTCTAGCTGCTAACAAGCATATTGCTTGGCAAAATCGGCTAAACTATTCTAATCTAAGTGGTGAAAATCAAAGCGTCATTATTGGAAAGAAAAAAAAGGGAGATGGTATGATGAAGATTACCTATCACGGACAATCAACTATTGTAATTGAAGCAAATGGAAAATCACTTATTATTGATCCTTTCATCAGTGGAAACCCAGCAGCTAAAGTGAAAGTGGATGATATTAAGGTTGATGCTGTGCTATTAACACATGCTCATGGAGATCATATTCTAGATGCAGCACCAATCTCCAAAGCAAATAATGCACCAATTGTTGCTATACCTGAATTGGCTGCATACATGTCCTGGCAAGGCGCCGAGACAATCGGAATGAATATTGGCGGCACATTAGATTTACAGTTTGCCAAAGCGAAGATGACACATGCATTTCACAGCTCTGGTATCATTGATGAAGAAAACAAAAATATTCTTTATGGCGGCATGCCTGCTGGATTCGTCATTGAGGCAGAAGGAAAAACGATTCTTCATGCTGGTGACACAGGCCTTTTTGGAGACATGAAGATTATTGGCGACAGACATGATATCGATATCGCATTCCTCCCAATTGGCGATCACTATACAATGGGACCTGAAGATGCTGTGCTGGCTGCAGAATGGTATAAGGCGGATTTAATCATACCTATTCATTACAATACTTTCCCAGCTATCGAACAAGATGGAGATGCCTTCGTAAAGGCGCTAAAAGACCGCGGTATTAAAGGCAAAGTCCTTCAGATTGGTGAAAGCATCGAATTGTAAAATACAAAAAGAGGATGTCCTTAAGACATCCTCTTTTCATTAAGCTAAATTGCCAGCATGGTTTGCTTCCCACTCAGCAATTTCTTTCACTCTTGCTTCCACTTGTTCTGGTGTAAGGTCATGTGCTTTTACATAAAGGTTTCTTGAATGTGTACGGCACTCATGACTGCAGCTCTTCATGAACTTCTCTTCATTTTCAGGTGAGCAAAGAATTTTTCTGTTGCATTCTGGGTTTGCACAGTTCACATAACGCTCACATGGTTCACCAGTAAAGTAGTCTTTACCTACTACTACATTCTCGACTCTGTTAACTGGAACACTAATTCGTTGGTCGAATACATAGCATTGGCCATCCCAAAGCTTACCTTGCACCTCTGGATCTTTACCGTATGTTACGATACCACCGTCAAGCTGTGATACATCATCAAAGCCTTCGCGCTTAAGCCAGCCTGAGAATTTCTCACAACGCACGCCGCCTGTGCAATAAGTCAGGATTTTCTTTCCTTCTAGCATTTCACGGTTGTCTTGAATCCATTGAGGTAATTCCCGGAATGTTTCAATTTCAGGTTTAATTGCTCCTCTGAAATGACCTAAGTCAAACTCATAGTCATTGCGGGCATCAATAATTACGGCATTAGGATCCTGCATTTGTTCCAGCCACTCAGCTGGTTTTAGATGGTTTCCAGTTAACTCCAACGGATTAACATCATCTTCAAGACTTAAGTTTACCAATTCTTTTTTATGACGCACATGCATTTTCTTGAAAGCATGTCCCTCTTCTTCGTCTATTTTAAAGACAGTGTCTGCAAAACGAGGGTCTTTTCTCATTGCCTCGATATACTTATCAGTCTGTTCAACTGTACCAGATACCGTACCATTAATTCCTTCTGATGATACAAGAATACGTCCCAACAAACCTAGCTCCTTACAAAAAGCTAAATGTTCGCTAGTGAATTCTTCTGGGTTCTCAATAGTTGCATATTTATAGTAAAGAAGTACTCTATATGGTTTTTCGCTCATTATTTCAACATCCTGTTCTATACAAATTTATTAACATATATTTAACTATACAATAAAAGTGAAAACAGTAAAAACTCATTGCTCACTTGCTAAATCCACTATGAAGAATTTTAGAACAAACAAAAGGAGACTCCAATTATGAAATCCCCTCTTGCTTATGTGTACTTATTATTATAGTAAATTTCAACTAAAATAGAAAGGGCTACTTTTTTCCATGGACGAAATTTGTCGATTTCTCTTCATTAATTACTATCGCACTCTTTTTTAAAGGAAGCTGTGGAGGCTTTTTAAGCTTCGTAAAAAGAATACAGCCCAGGATAACGACAAGGCTTCCAATAACCTGCATCCAGCTCCATTTCTCATGCAAAAATACAGACGCCAGCACAGCCGTAAAGATTGGGTTGAAATTAAGGAACAGCCCTGCTTCTGTAGCACCGAGTTTTTGTACGCCGATATTCCAAAGCACCATACAAATGACTGTTGAAACAACACCGGTATAAAGGATGGATACCATGAAGGAAACATTGAATTCTGTGATTGAAAAATCAGCTGCATTAAATGGCAAGAGCAGAACAACACCGATTGCTCCAGAAAAAAAGGTGGCCATCAGCGGTGATGTTTTTTGCATTGCCCACCTGCTGCACACAGAGTAAAGCCCCCAAATGCATACCGCTCCCATCATATATAAATCTCCTTTGTTAAAGCGTAAATCTAATAACTGACTTAAAGAACCTTCTGTTAGTACAACAAGAACTCCAGAGAAGGACAAAAGCATGGCAGCCATTTGCCAGCTATTGATTTTTTCCTTCAATAAAAGAAAGGAAAACAGCGCAATAGAGATTGTATTTAATGTTGAGATTAAACCTACATTGCTGGCTGAAGTATATTCTAATGCCTGAAATTGCAATAGATTAAAAGCAGCTACTCCTGTCAGACCCATAAGGAATAAAGGCAGCAATGCAGCTTTTGGCGGAATCAATCTTTGTTCTCGTTTCCAAATAATCGGCAACAGACAGATAACAGCAAGCGCCCACCTTAAGCTTGTCAGTGTTGCAGGCGAAGCATGCCCAACAAGAAATTTGCCTAAAACAAAATTCCCTCCAAATAAAAAGCTTGTGATCAACAGAAACACATACGGCATACAAACAACTCCTTCAAGCACAAAGTTAGAAATTTCTTGTTAATATCGTATCACCGCACCTTTTAAAACGATATAAAATTCTGTATAATGCAATAAATACAAAACTTTCATATTTATTTTGCGATTTTACCGAATTTTATAAAGAAGTGTACTGATTTTTGCAGCAGAATCAGAATAAAAGAAAGGCAGGTTACATTTATGGAATCCATTGTTCATAAAGTGCTCGATTCGGTTGATATTACTTTATTAGATTTATTGCAAAAAAACGCCGCTATTTCCAACGCCGAGCTTGCTAAACTCGTTAATTTATCTCCTCCAGCCACACATGCCCGCATTAAGCGACTTGAAAAGGAGGGATTTATCGAGAGGCATGTGGCAATCTTGAATCATAAAAAATTAGGGTTTGATTTGTTATGCTATATTTTCATTTCGACTAATATCCACCAAGAGGAAGCTATTGCAGAGCTTGAAGGTGTGTTAAGCAGTATGGAGGAAATATTGGAATGTCATTGTTTAACAGGAGAGTATGACTATTTGTTGAAGGTTGCCAATAAAGATACAGGTGGATTAGAGAGCTTTATCAAGAAGCTGAATAAACTTGGCATCTCCAAAATAAATACCAGCCTTGCCCTAAGAGAAATAAAATCCTCTACGGTCCTGCCGATTTGATAAAGCTTCAGAGACACTCTGTGCCTTTAGTTGTTTAATGAAGCAAATATTGTTATAAAAAAAGAAACCTCTATTATAAATAGAGGTTTCTTTGCTTATTTATTAAAAGGGTTCATCTATTGCCTTAACTGTAAAATGGAGGGCGCATCCATATTTGGACTGCTTAAAAACATTCTCTAAATGCTTCTTTGTTTCATGGATTGGCAGCAATGTATGCACCTTGACGTCAGCCTTTATTCTGCTTGATTGCTCCACATATGTGGACACCCTGCTGTCTTGGTAGCCCTCAAAAAAATCCTTTATAAATTTAATCTGCCCACAGTAGAACTCAATTGTATATTCGTTCATTTTCTTACGCGGACTTCTCCGAATCGCTAGAGACATTGTTATCAGCAGCTGCTTTGTTTGCTGCCATTACAAATGGAATATAAATAAGTGTTGAGACAGCCAGGCAAACAAAGCCGATAACTAATGCAAGCCAGTTTCCTCCTGTGCCTAAGAATGCGATCAGCGGACCTGGAGTCGTCCATGGCACAGAGTACGCAATTGGCGGAATTAAGCCAGTCACAATAGCAGCATAGCCTATGATAATGTTCACGGCAGGAACCAATATGAATGGCAAAATCAAAATCGGGTTTAACACGACCGGTAAACCGAAAATGACAGGTTCATTAATATTGAATAATCCTGGAGCAATCGATAGCTTGCCGATATCTCGGTAATCCTTCCGTTTAGCGACGATAAATATCGCAATCAATAAACCTAATGTCATCCCTGAACCACCATAGTTAGCAAAGGCATCATTTATTGCCCAAGTAACAGGATATGGTGCTCCCCATGCCGAACCATGTTCTGCCACATAGTTCAAGTTCTCTAGACCTGCTTCTGCAAACATAGCCTCACGAATAGCAGCAATCGTGTTTGGACCATGAATCCCAAATACCCATAAAAGGTTAGAGACAATTGCCAAAATAACAAGTGAGAAAATATTAGTGCCCAAATGCTTTAGCGGTGTTTGAATTACTGCATAAATGAACTCATGCAGGCCTTTCGGATAAAAGGCATTGATGATAGCGTTCCCAACTGCGAACACTACAGTAATAATAATGATCGGGAACAGCACCTTAAAGGACCTGGCAACAGCAGGCGGGACAGATGCTGGCATATTAATCTGCAATTTCTTTGACTTGGAAAGCACACTGAAAAACTCACCGACAATCAAACCAACTATAATGGCAACGAAAAGACCTTGGGCCCCTACCCACTGTGTAGTCAGGAAGTTAGTTCCTTCAACAGCCGTATATGGCGGATAAATAATAAAGAATGTAGATAATGCCGTCAAGCCGCTCAGCAGTTCATCTGCTTTAAGCGAAATTGCCATATTCCTTGCCACTAGAAAGACGATAAACATAGAAAGAATATTCGTCGATCCATTTAGGACAGGGGAAAAGACTGCTTGTAAATCTGCTAAGCCAGGGAACAGCTTGTGAAGAAACAGTATTTTTGCAATAAACCCATCTGGCGCCAATACAGCGAAATTGAGCAAAACGATAAGTGAACCAGCTAACGTAATCGGAAATGATAAAATGAATGCATCGCGAATTGCTACAATATGTCGCTGTGAGTTCAGTTTAGAGGCAACTGGCACCAAAGCCTTCTCAGCAAATTTTTCAAAATTAGCCATAAAACCCATAAGTTACTCCCCCTATTAATATATAATTCTTCCACCCTTTAGATGAAGAATTTGTTTGATTAGGCAATGGGTGTAAATTCATGCTGTACAGGAGGTCTTGCCTGATCTTTTTCTCTTTGTAAGCTGCTGATTACAGCAGCTCAAGTGCTCTTTCTAAAACGGCTTTCCCATTCATCGTTCCATATGCTCGCATGTCAATTACCTCGACGGGAACTCTGCCTGCGATAATGGATTCCACCTGCGGTTTCTGATATCTTACCTGCGGGCCAAGCAGCACCACATCAACCTGATCTGCTACGCTTTGGCATTCTGAAACAGGCAATGCAAATATCTCGATACTTACCCCTTTTTCCTCTGCTGCATCCTTCATTTTATTGACTAAGAGACTTGTAGACATCCCTGCTGCACAAACTAATAACAGTTTTTTCATTATGAACCCCTCCAGATATTTTTTCTTTAACCTATCTAGGTTTTGTTAACTCCTCCTTAAATTGTATTGTATACGCTTTCATTTATTAATCAATATAATTTAGATACTTAGATTTTTGTTTCAATTTGTGGAAATTGTTTCAATTATGGCACATGTTGTTTTATATTTATATTGTGGATTGAAATCATTGCTGGAATAAAAACAGATCCTATTAGGAGGAGATTAACCTGTTTACAAAAGAAATGGTCCAAACATTCAATGAATTGGAAATGATTCTTTATAACTTCATTACGAAAAACAGCGATAAAGTCATTTATATGCGGATTAGAGAGCTGTCCGATCAAACCCATGTATCCACTTCCAGCATCTTGCGTTTCTGCAGGAAGCTTAACTGTGATGGCTTCTCAGAATTTAAAGTAAAGCTCAAGCTATATTTGGACAGAAATGAACAAGAAAATCTGAAATCTACTCAATACTATCTCTCCGAGTTTTTAGAACGAACGCTAAAAGGAAATCTTGAGTCCGATATTCAAAAAATGGCAGAACTCGTGTTGCGGACTGATAAGATTATTTTTGTAGGTACAGGAAGTTCAGGCATTTTAGCCGAATATGGTGCAAGGTATTTTTCCAGTCTTGGAAAATTCTCCTCCTTTATTAAAGATCCATTTTATCCAATAAACAGCAAGGATTTAAAAAACAGTACATCCATTATTCTTTCCGTTTCTGGGGAAACTGACTTCACACTTAACTTGGCAAATCAACTGAAAGTAGAAGGTTCCAATATTGTCAGTATTACTAATAGTAAAAACTGCCAGCTTGCCAGGATATCAGATATAAATATTGCCTATTATGTGACAGAAGTATTTCTCGGGGATTCGAATATTACATCCCAGATGCCGGTTATGTACATATTGGAAGAAAGCGCTCACATTATTCAAAAAAATTTAAAGAAACCTGCGCCTTAATATGATAAAAGACAGAGCTTTTATGTATAGCTCTGTCTTCTATCCTTCATCTCTGTTCTGATTTTTTGTTTTTAATGAGGTTTTCACGATCAGCTGTTGCTGGAGGCTGCTCCAGCCAAGCGTTTTTAATCATGATATTTGCTCCTGCTTTTGCATACTGTGCTATTTCAAAGGAAAGCCGCTCATAATTAACGGCAAGATCGCTCCTTTGGCTGGCGCCAGCTGCTGCTGCATAGTTACCGATTCCAGAAGCACTTAGTAGAGACATATGAAACATCATTAACTTATCAGAAAATGTCTTGTTTGTGGACTCCGTAATCCCAATATCGGAAGACATAGGACTCTGTATATTCCCCTCAATTAACGTATCAGCAAAGATTTTTACATGTTTTTGCGAGATATCCTTTCCTCGCATCATATAATCCTGAACATCTTTGTCATTAGATGTTTGTCCGAATGCAAGGCTGATTTTATAACCGATATTATTCGTTTGGGTATTCAGAAACAAATGTGAAATCTCAATGGCATTCAAAGGGCGTTTTTTATGAAAAAGATTCAAACCGCTTAAGTAGCTGTTACTGTCAATATAATCATTTTCTGAAGGCGGGATTATGTAAGGTGAGCGAACCAGCATCCCTTTTTCCTTTAATGCATTATTCGTTTGGTTATAAAGCTTGGCAGTTTCGCTTAAGGTTGTTGTAAAGTGCTGGATGATATCTTCCCGAAAACTCATTGCAGTGAATCCGCTGTATGCAAGCATACCTGCTTTTGCCATATGATTAATATATTGAAGGGAGAAAGTGTCCGTAAACAAAGCAGGAGCTGCTAAATTCACATCTTTGTCTGTAAACCCATACGGCTGTGCAAAATTTTCTTCCTGAAAGATTTGTTCAAGCTTCTCTACCTCCTTGACAGAGATAACAAGTGCTTTGTCTATCGCATCTGCAATCGTTTGATCGGTTATGGAGTTACTCATATGGCTAAGCACACACTTGGACATGGTGTTATTCATATAAGAAGTCCATAACGAAGCAATCTCTGTTGAAGTAAGCTCAATATTCTGTTCTGGCATGATGATCCTCCCACGAATGTTGATATTCCTTATATTCTCCTTTTTATTTGTTTTTATCAGCAATTGTCAGATAAATACTTGTGAGGAATTTGTGCCTAACGAATAAAATTGTTACTGGAAATGGAGGTTTGATTTTCTGAGGTTAGCCCATTTTAAAGCCTTTTGTTCCAAAGATGCTGCAGCATCATGTTTGCCGTTTATATATGCCTGTATATCAGCAGGATATTTTTGGGAGAGTTTTTCTTTTAAATCACCGTACTTCTCGGCTTCCTCCTTGTTAGCACGCAAAAAATCCCTAAATGCTAGATGACGGAAAATCTCTGGACTGCCAGCTTCATAAATATGAACATGATGTGTCCTTTCATCGCCGCCTTTTTGAAAATATCGCCTGCCAGAAATTCCGTTTTCTCCCTTTGCTTCATAGCCGATTTCAATCATTTTCCCATTATAGCTGTCAATATTATGTATATTTATTACAATGGGCATAATGTCAATGATTGGTTTAGCCTTCATACCTCGTATGCTTGTGCTCCCTATATGGTGGATTTCCAGCAACTCTGCTTCAAATATATGCTGAAGAAGTTTTTTCTCTGTTTCAAATAAAACACGCCACTCATTGCTGTATGGGCACACTTCCACTTTCCTCATACATCAAGCTCCCTTCTTCGCACTAATTTTCTAGATAGCGGTATAGAGTTGATTTACTTATGCCTGTAGATTCTTTTATTTCCTTTAGACTATATTTTTTGCTTTGATACATTTTGATGGCCTTTTTTACATTTTCATCTGCTTTTCTTGGCCGTCCTGTGGAGATGCCTTTTTGTTTTGCATATTCCATTCCTTTTTTTGTCCGTTCACTGATAATTTCATTTTGAAATTCCACTAAATAGCCGACCATTTTCCTTAGGGAGTATTCCTTCTTTTCTTCTGTGTCAATTTCCTCATATATTGCTTGCAGGTAGACACCTTTTTGTTCTAGTATTTCCAGCAGCTCAAATAGATGCCTGCTAGAATCAGCTAGCGTAAATAATCTGGATACAACAATCTTGTCCCCTTCATTTATGTGCTCCAGCATCTGAGTAAGCACCGCTCTTTTTTTAGCAGATGAATGCTCCTCCCGGACTATACTACCGCAGATGTCCTTAAGCATTTGCTCCTGCTGCTGACAATCTTCATCTTCTTGAGATGGCCTCATATAACCTATTATCATCTTTTTCGCTCCCTTGTCATTTCTGCTACTAACCATTATAGATAGGAAAATGAGTTTTGTAAAAAACTTCCCAATATATATTCCCTTTTGGGAATAATTCTGTTACACTTCTCCTTATTGAACTACTGCGATAAAAAATTGAGGTGAACATTTTGATAGAAAAAATAAAACGAGAGTGGTTCTTCAATGTACGAGCTGATATTCTTTCAGGCATCGTCGTTGCGTTGGCCCTTATTCCTGAGGCAATCGCTTTCTCGATTATTGCAGGAGTCGACCCGATGGTAGGGTTGTATGCTTCCTTCTGTATTGCAATCATCATCTCCTTTGCAGGCGGTAGACCTGCGATGATTTCCGCAGCAACAGGGGCAATGGCATTGCTGATGGGACCGCTAGTAAGGGATTACGGTCTGCAGTACCTCTTTGCAGCAACTATTTTGACAGGAGTATTTCAGGTGCTTTTTGGAGTATTTAAAATTGCTAAGCTGATGAAATTCATTCCGAGAGCGGTTATGATTGGATTTGTTAATTCCCTTGCCATCCTAATTTTTATGGCACAAGTTCCTCATTTTATTGGGATCTCTAATATGACTTATCTTTTTGTCGGCATAACATTATTAATCGTTTATATATTGCCTCGATATGTCAAGGCAGTGCCGGCACCGTTAATTGCAATCATCGTTTTGACAGCAGTAGCAATTTTTGGTCATATCCATGTTGAAACAGTTGGCGATTTAGGAAATATTACGCAAACCTTGCCGTCCTTCTTGATTCCGGATGTACCATTTTCATTTGAAACTTTAGCTATTATTTTTCCATTCAGTATCGCTATGGCGATTGTAGGTTTACTAGAATCACTTCTTACTGCAAGCATTCTAGATGATGCAACAGATACAGACAGCGATAAGAACAGAGAAGCTAGAGGACAAGGAATTGCCAATTTTATCACTGGCTTTTTTGGCGGTATGGCTGGCTGCGCTATGATTGGACAGTCTGGAATCAACGTAAGATCAGGAGGCAGGGGCAGACTTTCGACCTTTGTTGCTGGTGCATTTTTAATGTTCTTGATTATTGTGCTGGGAGATCTAGTTGTCCAAATACCAATGCCTGTACTTGTTGGCATTATGATTATGGTCTGCATCGGTACATTTGACTGGTCTTCCTTTAAATATGTAGTAAGAGCTCCTCGAACAGACGCAATTGTTATGGTTGTTACAGTAGTTATAGTCGTTGCAACACATGACTTGTCAAAAGGAGTAATTGCAGGTGTTATCTTGAGCGCGGTGTTCTTTGCTGCAAAAATATCTCATCTGAAAATAAACAAAGAGCAAACAGAAAATGAGTATAAATATTTTGTGCAAGGACAATTATTTTTTGCTTCTGTTGACAGCTTTATTGCAGCATTCGATACATCTGAGCAGAACAAGCAAATTTCCATTGATTTCTCTTCAGCTCGTGTTTGGGATGATTCTGCTGTAGGAGCAATTGATAAAGTAGTCCTTAAATTTAAAGAAAATAATAATACAGTCAGCATTAGCGGCCTTGATTCGGCCAGTAAGAAACTCGTCGATAAGCTGGCCATTTTCCAAAACCCTGATGCTAATCCTTCAGGTCATTAAAAAGATTCATGGCAATTGCCATGAATCTTTTTCATTATCCGCCGTAATAATTACCAGGCAGACCTTTTATGTCCATTTTGCATGTGAAAAGTGCCCCTGACAGCGGGTATTTTTCCAACTCCTCTGAAGTCATTCCTTCTTGCGCTGTTGTAATATAAAGCTCATTTAATTCTTCTCCTCCAAATACACAGGAGGTAACGTTTTGGGCTGGCACTTTAATTTCATCTATTTTTTCGCCACTATGAGGATTCCACCTTGATACACGCGCGCCACCCCAATGAGCAATCCACAGCATCCCCTCTTCATCTATTGTCATACCATCAGGAAACCCTTCTTCATTTGAAAAATCAATAATAGCCACGCTATTGTCAATATTGCCTGAATGAACTTCATAATCGAATCGGTATACCTTTTGCACAGGGGTATCAATCAAGTATAGGTACTTGTTATCCAATGACCAAGCCAATCCATTAGATGTGCTTAACTTATCAAGCTTTTTTGTAATCGTGCCATCCTTATCCAAACAATATAACGCGCCTTGCTCCATCTCGTCCTTTGTGCTCATCGTACCTGCCCAAAATCGACCTTGTGCGTCACATTTTCCATCATTAAACCTGTTATTAGACAAATGCTCTTCTGGATCAAAAATCGGTTGAATCTCACCGTTTGTAAGATCGACATAATGAAAGCCATTTTCCAAAGCAGCTATTGCTCCCTTTCCGCTGTTCACCGGAATGACAGCACTGACCTTCTCAGGAAGCTCTAATTCCTTATTTTCATTGTCAGCTGGATTATACATGCAGATTTTTTTGTTATTAATATCAACCCAATAAAGCACATTTTCCTTGTGATCCCAAAACGGTCCCTCTCCTAAGGCAGCATTTGCATCTACTGCAAGCTTTAAATGATGTACCATACAATTCCCTACTTTCTAACTTCGTATTTTCTTTTCCTATACCTCGATTCCTTTGTCTAGAAACTGCTTTCATCTATTCTTTTTGCCTTTGTATTCACGATACTGGGGATGAGATGCATACCTTATGTATAGATAATCAAGATTTGAGGTGATTAACTTGAAAATAGCAGATATTGAAAACGAAAAAAAACACAGAATTGATGAGTTTGTAAAGCTACAGCATAGCGACGGGTCTTTCCGCTTTCGCTTTCAAGGCAGTTTAATGACAGATGCTTTCTTTATCATTACATGCAGAGCGTTGGAAATTAGTACGGAGGAAGATAATATTAAGCTTCTTGCCACATCCTTAAAAAATTCCCAGCATAAAGAAGGCTATTGGAAAGCATACATAGATGCACCGAATGGGCATTTATCTGCGACAATCATTGCGTATACGGCCCTTTTATACTCTGGTTACGCTAAGCAGACAGACGACAATATGATAAAGGCAAAGTCCTTTATTGTTCAAAACGGAGGGATTTCCAAAGCCCATTTTATGATTAGATGGATGCTCTCTGCCAACGGACTGTATCCATGGTCCCGAATGGTTTATGTTCCAATGACCTTTTTACTTTTGCCTTCCTACCAGCCTGTTAATTTCTTTCAGTTCAGTGCCTATGCTCGCATTCATTTCATCCCTATGCTGCTTGCATCCAATAAAAAATTTGCCGTCCACACTAAAAACAAGCCTGATTTAAGCGACCTGTACGGAAGAAGCGAGGAAATGTTCAACCCGATTGCTCATTTGGAGGCTGAAAGATCACCACTGTCATTTGTTTGGAAAGAAATAAAACAAATTGGAAGATGGCCTGCTTACCTCCATCAGCTCGGATATTATTATGCGGAAAAATATATACTTGATCGGCTTGAAGAGGATGGTACACTTTACAGCTATGCAAGTGCAACTTTTTTTATGATTTACGGCCTGCTTTCCATTGGCTATCGCAAGGATTCGCCGGTTATTAAAAAGGCAATATCAGGATTATCCTCCCTGATTGACAAAAAAGGAGAAAACGCCCACTTGGAAAACTCAACAAGCACCGTCTGGGACACAGCATTAACAAGCTACAGTCTCCAAGAAGCAGGCTGCTTGCCTGACAGTCCTGTTATTAGGAAGTCTATTAACTATCTCCTTAAAAAACAGCATACAGCAGCGGGAGACTGGAAAGTCCATAATCCAGATACAACTCCTGGAGGCTGGGGCTTTTCAGATATTAATACAAACAATCCAGACAATGACGATACATCGGCCGCTTTGCGAGCTTTAACTAGAACAGCTCTTCTAAATACGAACGTTCATAGCTCTTGGCAGCGCGGAACTAACTATCTCCTTTCCATGCAAAACAGCGATGGAGGCTGGGGTGCATTTGAAAAAAACACTGATTGGGAGATTCTTCAGCATGTTCCTATTGAGAATGCAAAGGACGCTGCTGTTGACCCGTCTACACCAGATTTGACGGGCAGAGTACTTGAATATTTAGGTCGTTTTGCCAAACTTCAACAGAAACACCCTCATATTAAGTCAGCTGCGCGATGGCTAATAGACAATCAAGAAAAAGATGGTTCTTGGTATGGCCGCTGGGGTGTCTGTTATATATATGGAACATGGGCTGCTATCACTGGTTTAAGGGCAACCGGAACAGCAGCAAGCGACCAGAGCATAAAGAAAGGCATCAAATGGCTGAAAACTATTCAAAGAGAGGATGGAGGTTGGGGTGAATCTTGTCATAGCTGCGAAAAGCGCCATTATATCCCTCTTCCCTTTAGTACAGATTCCCAGACAGCATGGGCACTTGACGCGTTAATTGCTGCAGGAGAGTGGAAAAGCAAGGCTGTAACAAAAGGGATAGAATTTCTCTTAAAGGGCATGAAGGATGAACGCAGCCTCACCTACCCTACAGGTATAGGTTTGCCTGGGCAATTCTATATTGATTATTATAGCTACAGCAAAATCTTCCCCCTGCTAGCCATTTCTCATTACTTGCAAGCAACTAAATCCTAAACCGCTCATATACTAAAATATCAAGAATCAATTACCTTGAATTAAGGTATAATAAGTGATATTATATACAAAACATTCCAGAAACTTATAAATCGATGAAGAGAACAAGTACGTCATGCATGAACTTATAAGCGAGCCGGAACTGGTGGAAGCCGGCAAGGGATTCTGACGGAAAAATCATCTCTGAGATGCAAGGCTGAATATTTAAAGTAAGCCTTGACGGGATTTCCCCCGTTAAAAAGGAACGCGTATGATAGTACGTTGACTAAGCGCTGACTGCTTTTTGCAGCAGAATTTGGGTGGTAACGCGGGTATATACACTCGTCCCTATTTATAGGGACGAGTGTTTTTTGTTTACTCCGACTCTGTCATGTTCCGGTATTTTCTGGTAACTATTAAATCCAAGGAGGATTTTATCATGAAAAATAGCCAGCAAGAAACACAAGCAGAAAGAGAAAAAAGAATCCTTGCTCTTTGGGAGCACAATCATATTTTTGAAAAATCAGTTGAGGCAAGAAAAAATCAGGAATCCTTTGTTTTCTACGAGGGACCGCCTACTGCAAATGGCTTACCCCATGTTGGCCATGCTCTTGGGCGCACAATCAAAGACATCATAGCACGTTACCAGACAATGGCAGGCAAGCAGGTAATCCGAAAGGCTGGCTGGGACACGCACGGTCTGCCTGTAGAGCTTGGTGTGGAAAAAGAGCTTGGCATATCCGGAAAGCAGGCCATTGAAGAATATGGAGTAGAGGCATTTATTCAAAAATGCAAGGCGAGCGTCTTCTCCTATGAAAAGCAATGGAGAGACTTTACAAAGGAACTAGGATACTGGGTCGACATGGAGAACCCTTATATGACAATGAGCAATGAGTATATTGAATCGGTATGGCACATACTCGGAACCATCCATGAAAAAGGCCTGCTTTATAAAGGTCACAGAGTTTCCCCTTACTGCCCGAGCTGTCAGACATCATTAAGCTCTCATGAGGTCGCGCAAGGCTATAAAGATGTAAAGGACTTGAGCGCAACTGTAAGGTTCAAACTAAAGAATAAGGACAATGAGTTTATCCTCGGCTGGACGACAACACCTTGGACACTGCCTGCAAACGTTGCTCTTGCAGTGAATGAAAAGTTAGACTACGTTCGAATACAGACTGGAGACGAAGTATATATCGTAGCAAAGGATTTGGCTCCTACATTAATGTCTCCTGACAGCGTCCTCTTAGAGACAGTGAAGGGGTCTGCATTGCTCGGTCTCAGTTACGAACCGCCATTCTCCTTTATCAAAGTCGCAAAAGGCCATTATGTTGTTCATGGCGACTTTGTGACTGCAGACAGCGGAACTGGCATTGTTCATATTGCTCCAGCATATGGGGAGGACGATTATCGTCTTGTACAAGAAAATAACCTTTCCTTTGTTCAAGTCGTGGATGAACAGGGCAAATATACAGAAGCGGTCACACCTTTGACAGGCAGATTCGTTAAGGATTGTGATGTCGACATCATCAAGCTCCTTCATGAGAAAGGGCTATTGTTCCATAAAGAAAGATACGAACATTCTTACCCGCACTGCTGGCGTTGTGATTCTCCCCTGCTTTATTATGCACTAGAGAGCTGGTTCATCCGAACAACAGCTGTCAAGGAGGCAATGCTACTTAATAACCAGCAGGTAAACTGGCATCCAGACACTATCAAGGACGGGCGTTTCGGGAAATTTCTTGAGGGAATGGTAGATTGGAATATAAGCCGGAGCCGCTATTGGGGTACACCTTTAAATGTATGGGAATGTCCTTCCTGTAACCATCAGGAGGCTCCCAAATCAATAGCAGAATTAGCAGCATTAACCGGCAGCAATCTTGCTGAGCTTGAGCTTCATAAACCATATGTCGATGAGGTGACATTCCCTTGTCCTTCCTGCAGCACAATGATGGTGCGCACACCTGAAGTAATCGATGTCTGGTTCGATAGCGGGTCTATGCCATTCGCCCAATATCATACCCCTTTTGAGAATGAGGAGTTATGGCAAAGGCAATTCCCAGCCGATGTGATAGTTGAGGGAATTGACCAGACAAGAGGCTGGTTCTACTCCTTATTGGCTGTCTCCACTCTTTATAAAGGCGAGCTGCCGTATAAGAATGTACTGGCGACTGGCCACGTTCTTGATGAGGCAGGACAAAAAATGTCAAAAAGCAAAGGCAACGCCCTTGACCCAGTAGAGCTGATCCACAAGTTTGGCGCCGATTCGCTAAGATGGGCATTGATAGAGGACAGCGCACCTTGGAACCAGAAGCGATTTTCTGTCAAAAATGTACAGGAAGCTAAGTCAAAGCTAGTCGATACTCTAACAAGTCTTCATCATTTCTACAAAATGTATGCTGATATCGATGGATTTGATCCGAATTCAACGCCAGCTAGTCTTTCCTTAACCTTGATGGATAAATGGGCTCTTTCCCGGCTTGCTTCAACTGTCTCGCAAGTCCGCAAAGAAATGGAAAGCTTCCAGCTGACAAATGCAGCAAGACATATTGGCACTCTTTTAGAAGACGTAAGTAATTGGTATATCAGAAGAAACAGAGAACGGTTTTGGAGTGAAGGCATGTCTGAGGATAAAGCTTGTGCTTACCATACTCTTTACAGCCTTCTTGTTCATATCTCTAAGCTGCTCGCACCGTTCACACCTTTTACTGCTGAAGATATTCATTATAAGCTGACTGGAAAAAGCGTTCATTTAGAAGATTTCCCAGCTGGTGAAGAAGCGAACATCAACATAGAGCTTGAAAAGAAAATGAGCGGTGTAAGAGAAATTGTGGAACTGGGAAGAAACATACGGCATCAAAGCCAAATCAAGACGAAACAGCCGCTTGCCATGATGGCTATAGTCTCAAATGACACTCCGCCTTCGGCATTGCAATCTTTCAGCCAAATCATTAAAAGTGAGCTGAATGTAAAAACGATAGACTGGACTGAGTCAAGTAAAGGCTATGTACAATACAGCCTCAAGCTCGACTTCAAAAATGCCGGCAAGCGTCTCGGTAAAAAGGCAAATCCCGTTCATAAAGCTCTCGGCCATCTCACAAAAGAAGAGATAGAACAGTTTCTTTACGATGGAAAGTTAACCATCACAGCAGACGAACAGCAGGTTGAACTCTTTAAAGAGGATGTGCTTGTCCAGAAAACTGCATCTATGTCAGGCTACAGCGAGGCGTCAAACAGGAACTTTACTGTTATAATAGATACTAGCATCACAGACGAATTAGCAAAAGAAGGATTAGTAAGGGATTTTATCCGCTCTGTTCAAGACTTGAGAAAACAAAAGAATTTGCCTGTCGAGCAGCGGATTACTTTGAAGCTTGGCGGATCAAAAGAATTTATTTCCTTGGCACAGGAGTATGAGAATCTGATTAATAAAGGTGTCCTTTTAAATAGCATTCGTTACACAGTGTCAGAAAGCATGACTGAATTGCGTATAGGCAGCTACCAGGTTTTTGTTGCTTTTGAATAAGTCCATAAGAGTCAGACCTAAGTACATATTACCTTAGGTCTTTCTCGTTTATATGTCCTTTTCAAAAGAAACATGTTCTATTTTTTCCATATTAGATTATACTATTGGGCAGGGGTGAAAAAAATGTATAAATTATTGTCGCATAATGACCTTGATGGGGTCGGCTGTGGAATCATCGCAAAGCTTGCCTTTGGAGAAGATGTGGAAATCCGCTATAATTCTGTTTCCAGCCTGAATCTTGAGGTAGAAAGATTCCTTGACCAAAAGCCTGAGGATACATTCCTTATCGTTACAGACCTTTCTGTAAGTGAAGAGAATGCTATCAGGCTGGATGATTACTATAAGAAGGGCGGCAAGGTCCAACTGATAGATCATCATAAAACAGCCTTACATTTAAATGATTTTGAATGGGGACATGTAGTAGTAGAAGATGAAGAAGGAATTTCCACCTGTGCTACTTCATTATTATATGAGTACCTTGTTAAAAACGGGCATCTCACTCCCTCTGACAGTGTGCTTGAGTTTGTAGAGCTTGTCAGACAGTACGATACATGGGATTGGGAAAAGAATGAAAACTTTGATGCCCAAAAGCTGAATGCACTTTTCTATTTAATATCATTTGACGAATTTGTAGAAAAAATGGTTGCGCGTCTTGAGAATAACAACCACTTCTTCTTTGATGAAGTAGAGCAGCAAATTCTTGATTTGGAAGAGAAAAAAATTGAACGATATATTCGCCGCAAACGGCGGGAGCTTGTTCAAACACAAATCGACGGTCTTTATGCAGGTGTTGTTTATGCCGAATCATATCACTCAGAACTAGGCAATGAGCTAGGCAAAGAATACCCGCATCTCGATTATATAGCAATCCTTAATATTGGCGGCAAGAGGGTTGGTTTCCGAACCATTCATGACCACGTCGATGTCTCCAAAGTTGCCGGTACATATGGTGGAGGCGGACATGTGAAAGCGTCTGGCTGCACAATGACGAGTGAAGCATATAAAAACTTCGTAACAGATACATTCCCGCTTGAAGCATTAAGGGAAGATCCTAAAAAGAATGAATATAATAAGAAGAATTCTCCATTAGGCACACTTTATGAGAATAAACATGATGATATATTTTATCTATATCCGACTGGCAAGCAGCAATGGGTTATCAACAAAAAGAAAACAAAGCTGCCTGAAACTTTTTCTTCCTTCCAAGAAGGAGAAAACTTTTTAAAGAGAAATCACGGAGCCTGGATGTGTAAGGACGACAAGTACGTTCGGTATGTGATGGAATATGTAAAAACAAAAAATTAAAACGAATGCCTGCTGTCTGGAAAGATCAGCAGGCATTTTTTCTCACAGAAAAACCTCTAACATTCCTCGTTAGAAGTTTTGGAGCAGCTTATAAAAATCATCTCTCAATTGTGGAGATTGCTTGTATTTATTGTCCGTTATCTCCTCTAACAAGCCCTTCTTATCAACAGAATTTAGATTAGCTCTTTTAATCATTTCCCGGGCATTAAATAAAAAATCGAAATAATCCTCCAAACCATCAGGGTATTCCTGTGCCCATTCATCCTTGATTTTTCTTGCGAGGATTGGGCTTGCACCCATTGTCGACACACTTAAGATAAGCCTGCCTCTTTGCAAACTTGCCGGTATATGACAGTTTCCATTATCAGCAGAGCTAGCATTATTAACTAGCATACGGTGCTTCAGCCTGTTCGCTAATCTTTGGTTTGCTTTATCGTCATTCGTTGCTGTAACTACAAAAAAAGCATCCTTACAATCACTTTCTGCTGCTTTTTTTCTAACTGCAGCGATTGCTCCCGCTTGCTCGAGCTCCTCAAGCTCAGGACATAGTACAGGACTAATAACTGTAATGTTTGCACCTTCTGCAATTAGTGCTTTTACTTTCCTTAAGGCAACCTTGCCTCCACCTGCAACGATACATTTCTTATTCTGCATATTAACCATTAATGGGAACATACAGTTTAGCCCCAGCTGCTTCATCAATTCGATCCTTCAGAATACTAGCAATAGCAGGCTGGTATCCTAAGTAGTTGCAAAGCTCATAGTTTTTATTTGAATTTGATAATCCGTTGATTGTCTTGCGCATCGTGTTCATCAGTATACCTGTAAACAGCAAATATGGAATGACGATGATATTTTCGTACTGAGAGTTGCTTGCAGCCTGAAGGGCAGCTTCAAAGCTAGGAGATGCTGCTGTCAAATAACAGTCCTCCACTTTAACACCGTCCAGCGACCGCTCTACCAAGTCACTAATTTCCCGTAAATCCCGCTTTACATCCGGATCACTGCTGCCCCTGCCAACAAGCAGAACAAGTGACTTGTTTTTAACATACAATTCAGACTGTTTAATTTTAGCTATGACAATCTCTGCCATCTTCTCATGTACACCAATCGGGCGTCCATAATGTAATGCTACGTCTGGATATGCTTTAACGAGTTCGTCGAGGACTTCAGGAATATCAATCTTTGCATGAGCTGCTGTCAGCAACAAGACAGGAACAGCTATTATCGTTGTTGCGCCTTTTGCTACACATGTCTTAAAGCCTTCCTCAATGCTTGGCTCTGAGAGCTCTAAAAAGCAATACTCCTGAATGGGGTAATCATTCTCTTTCATGCATTCCTTTACAAAGGATATTGCCTGGTCACTCGCTTCCTTTACCCTGCTGCCATGGCATATATACAAAACTGCTTTCATTATAAAACCACTTCTTTCGCCAATGAATCTTCAAATGAGTTTTCAAACCATTTAATTTTTTCACGCATGCGGACAACCTCACCGATAATAATCATGCACGGATTTTCAATCTGCCCGTTTTGCGCATCCTCTACAGCTTTATCTAATGTTGTTACAATCGTTCGCTGGCTGCTCGTAGTTCCCCAATTAATCAAGGCAACAGGAGTATCCCCGCTTTTTTGATAGGAAAGCAGCTTCTCCCTGATATTCGGTAAGTTTTTAACTCCCATATAGATGGCAAGTGTATCTATATGGCATAATGCCTCCCACTTGATGCTGTCTTCTTCCCCATTCTTCATATGTCCTGTTACAAAAGCAAAGGATGAACCATAATCTCTGTGTGTAACGGGGATTCCTGCATAGCTCGGTGCAGCAATACCCGCAGTGATGCCTGGCACAATTTCAAACGGAATCTGATTTTTAGCCAATTCTTCTGCTTCTTCTCCGCCCCTGCCAAATACAAAAGGGTCTCCCCCTTTTAATCTTGTCACTATCTTTCCTCTTTTAGCATGCTTGACGAGCGTCTGATTAATCAATTCCTGTTTCATTACATGATGATGCGGCAGCTTTCCGCAATATACCAATTCTGCCTTCGGCTTTGCGTAATGCAGCAGCTCTTTGTTAACAAGTCGGTCATATACGATAACATCAGCATTTTTAATGCAATTCAGCCCTTTAACAGTAATTAAATCAGGATCTCCAGGCCCTGCTCCTACCAAATAAACTTTCCCCACATCTTTCACCTTCCTCTGTTGCTGCATAATCCTAAGCTTTGGCATATTAACAGAAAGGAATTATAGGATTCTCTCAAAACTAGAGACACTATAATTCCTTTCTTTCTATATTTATATATTTCTATAATAGCCTTTTTCTTTCAAAAATTGAACAATTTGCTCCACACATTCTTCAATGGAATTTTTTTCCGAGTCAATCACAATCTCCGGATTAACCGGCTCTTCATAAGGAGAGCTGATTCCTGTGAAGTCCTTGATGATTCCTTGCCTTGCCTTCTCATAAAGACCTTTAGGATCTCTAGCTTCACAAGCTTCCAATGAACATTTCACATATACTTCAACAAACTCATTGCCCTCCAGCAATTCTCTGACTCCTTCTCGATCATTGCGGAACGGAGAGATAAAGGCAGTCAGCACCACTTGCCCACTGTCTACAAACAGCTTGCTGACTTCGCCAATTCTGCGAATGTTTTCCTTCCTGTCTTCTTCAGAGAAGCCAAGATCTTTATTGATTCCGAAACGGATATTATCACCATCCAGCACATATGTGAGCGTATCATCTTGGAACAGCCTCTCTGCAACTGCGTTAGCTACAGATGATTTCCCTGAACCGGAAAGACCAGTAAACCACAATACATAGCTGTGATGTTTATTTTTCTCTCTTCTGCGTTCTTTTGAAACAGTTTGTTCATGCCATGTGATATTTGTACTTTTGCCGCTCATTTACTTTTCCCCCTGTATTATGAATGGATCTCTTGGTTTTTCAAGCCTTTTATCAGCACTTCCACTACTTCTTTGCGGCTGAACGTGCTTGGCGGAATTTCACCATTTCTTAGAAGCTCGCGCACCTTTGTTCCAGATAAGATTTCATGATATTCCTTGTCATGAGGGCAAGTTTTTGTAGACGCCATGTTTTCACACTTTTTGCAATAGAAGCTGTGTTCAAAGAACAACAGATTAATACCAAGTTCTTCTGATTCAAATTGATCAAAAATCCTTTGCGCATCATATGTGCCATAATAATTGCCCACACCTGCATGATCTCGTCCCACAATAAAGTGTGTGCAGCCGTAGTTTTTCCTTACAAGTGCATGGAATACTGCTTCTCTCGGTCCAGCATAACGCATTGCAGCAGGGAAAACAGCAAGATATACACGGTCTTCTGGGTAATAGTTTTTCAATAGTACTTGGTAGCTTTCCATTCGTACATCTGCAGGAATATCATCTGATTTTGTTTCACCAACAAGCGGGTTCAAGAATAATCCATCCACTGTTTCTAAAGCCGTCTTCTGAATATATTCATGAGCACGGTGCACAGGGTTTCTAGTTTGGAAACCGACAACAGTCTTCCAGCCCTTCTCTTGGAACACTTCTCTCGTATCTTTAGGATCTAGGTAGAAGCTTTCAAATTTAGTTCTTTTTAATTTTTTCAGCAGTTTAATAGAACCACCAATATACACATTTCCTCTTTCAAAAACCTTCTTTACTCCAGGATGAGCCAAATCTGCAGTGCGGTAAACAGCTTCTGCTTCTTTTTCTTTATTTGGTTTAAATTTATCTTCAACAGTAAGCACACCATACACATCACCGTCATGTACAAGCTTCACTATGTCATTCACTTCTAATTTGTCTGCTTGCTCTTGTGATACAGGAAGTGTAATTGGAATACTCCAAATTTGCCCTGAAGCAAGCCTCATGTTCTCTACAACAGATTCATAGTCTTTCTGTGTCAAAAACCCAGTTAGTGGGCTGAAAGCTCCATTTCCGATTAATTCTAAATCACTTAGCGCAACGCCATCAATTTCAAGCTCTTGTGTAATGCCGCTCACATCATAATTTGGTTCCCATAAATTAATTAGTGTTCCTCCATGAGGTTTGCTTAATGCCATAATCTTTGCACCTATCCTTCCTAATTTAACATCTAGTTATATTATTATTTATATTTAATAGAAACGGATTTGCATATATCAAATGCCGCCTCCGTCCTCATATATAGAGCGATTATCTTCTTTGATTGATTTCACGAGGCTTAAGATGCCTAATGTGGCGATACATACACTCGACAGCACAATGACATTGTAGAAATCATTTTTAACAAATAGTTGTACAAGACAGTAGGAAATAACAAGAGACAAGACTGGTGAAACAATCCATACCTTTATAATTCGATGAATCATCTGCTTTTTGAAAAGTCCTACACCATTCTTCGCAACACCGATGCCAATAATCGCTGTGCTTGTTACTTGAGTCAACGGCACAGGAAGTCCGAAAATGGAAGCAATTGTAACTAAGGTTGCTCCGATACCAGAAATAATTCCGCCTTCCAGCTTGCTGAATTGGACGATTTTCTTCCCATTTGTCTGCAATACCCTTCCACCCAGTAAAATAGCTCCAATACTGATAGCCAAACCGCCTATTAATATTCCGCTGCTCATCGAGATGAGATTGGCTCCAACCATCGGACCAACAGCATTAGCTACATTATTCATTCCTGCCGAAAAGGCTTCAAAAAAACCAACAACAATTACGAAAACGGATAAGTAACGCTGTGATTTGCTCGCTTTCAGCCAAGTGTACTTCCTCTCAGCTCGCATGATTAGCTTCCCTGCTGCCAAAGCAATTCCAAAGGAAACGAAGGGAATAAAAATCCAAAAGAATACAATCCATAAAATATGTCCAATAAAAAGGCTTTTATATGCTACGCCAACACCAACAACGCTGCCAACAGTGATTTCGCTAGTTGATAACGGAATCCCCATTAAATTTGCGATAAACAGGGAAATGGCGGCAGATGACAGAATAATTAACACGATTTTTGCATTAAGCAAGCTGCTTGGAATGAGATCTTCCCCTATCGTTTTAACTACTTCACTGCCTCCTAAAAAGGCCCCTAAAAAAATCGCAACACCGCATAAAAGGAGGGCATGCCTTTTGCTTGGAATCGCACCTGAACCATAGGCAACGCCAAGGCTTGCCGCAGCACCACTTGCGCCTATGTTCATGGCAAAGAATAAAGACATTATGCCTGCAAGAATTATCATCATCATTTAGTTTCCTTTAAGTTATTGTAAATGTAGCCCGCATTCTGTTTTTCCTTTGCCAGACCATCTTCCAGAGCGCATATCTTCCATTGTGAAAGCAGGCTGTGTGCATGTTCTGCAGCCAATGCTCGGATAGCCGTTATCATGAAGGACATTATAGTCAAGCTGATTCTTGTGTGCGTATCTCCAAACATCCTTCCAAGTCCAGTGAATAAGCGGGCATACTTTAATACTTTTGAATTTATTGTCTAGATTGATATATTCCGTATTCGCCCTTGCTCCGCCCTGTTCTCTTCTTAATCCAGATATCCAAGCAGTTGAACCTGAAAGAACAGAATTTAATGGAATAACTTTTCTAATTTCACAGCACTTATTTGGATTAGATGTCCATAGCTCATCCCCATACTGTTCTGCTTGCTCTGCCAATGTTAATTCTGGTTTTTTCATTTCAATTTGCAGTAGCGGATATTTTTTTTTCACTTTTTCTATCAATTCATATGTTTCTTTAAAATGCACATCTGTATCTAAAAAGACGATTTTGGCGTCTTCCTTCACTTTTGAAATTAAGTCGATAAGTACAATTCCTTCTATACCAAAGCTGCAGGCATATACAATTTCCTCTTCATATGTCTCATATGCCCATTCCAGTACTTCCAAAGCTCCTTTTGTTTCTGTGTCGCTCGGGAATGCTGGCAATGTATAACGATCAAGATTTTCATAAGTTAATAGTTCACTCAAGTTGCCTACTCCTCTCCAGATAAATTGCTTTACATGCAAAAAAGACAGCTTTAACACAATTCCTGTGTTAAAACTGCCTCTAGTTTCTCTAGTCAGCAATTTATTTTCCAAGTCTAATCTTTTCGCTTTTTTCGATTTGAATGACTTTTCCATCCTGAACAATTAAGGTAATGGAGCCAAATTTCATATTTTTCAACATTTCTTCCAACTGATCTTTTATTTTGTCCAGTTGATTTGTTTTTTCCCCCATTAACAAATCCCTCCCACAAACAAAAAACTGTTACCGATGATCATAGCAATAAAAAAATCTTCCCAATTCGGAAAGACACAAGGTAATATAACTACCTTATCTTTCAAAATGGAGACCATTTTGTTGGATTTAGCACCTTGCTCTTGGTTACAAATGCAGGTTGCTGGACATCATAGGGCCAATTCCCTCTGTCGCTCTGGATAAGCAATGTTTTTTCTAAATTTTATCACAATTGATTATATTGTCAACAAGTTTTTCTAGTTGTTTAGTCGGAATTAAATCATCTAACATTTACAATTTTTTGATAACCTTATTTTAACATATGCATATATAAAAAATAAGCAACAAGTCCATGCCAAAAAAACCCACTTTTTAAAAAGCGGGTTTTTTTGCTTACAGAATTAATGAAGTGGTTCAGATATATCGCTCAAAGCTTGCCCTGCTTCATCCATATGAATATTGATTCTTGCAAGGTCACCAATTGCGCATATTCCGACAAGTTCGCCGTTCTCAACTACAGGCAGGCGGCGAATCTGATTCTCTGACATGATGTTTGCACATTCATGAACATCTGTATCTGGCGTACATGTAGTTACATCCGCTGTCATCACATCATGGCAGTGAACCGTATTTCCGTCTTTGCCATCAGCGATTGCATTGATAACAATATCACGGTCAGTAATCATGCCAATAACCTTTTTTCCTTCACATACAGGAACAATCCCAACGTTAACATCACGCATTATTTTTGCCGCTTCCACAAGAGAATCATGGGGCTGACATACCTTTACATCCGTTGTCATTATATCTTTAACAGTTGTCAAAAAACTCACCTCCAAAATTAATCTCTTATATTGTGCCGTTTTAAAAGATTATTATGTCAGCAAACGGCGTAAAAAAAAGCAGCTTAAGCTGCTATTTTTTTCTAATTCTTAATAATGGTTTTGAAATAATCGGGGCTAATATACCTGAAAGAATTGCTTCGGTAACCCCATTAGTAGCTATTATGGTCAATAGCGCAGGCAAAAGCTGATCCATATTCATTTCTAGAAAATTCGCATACGGTTCCCGGTAAAATAAATAAATCAATCCCAGCACTAAAACAGTATTTGTTAAAGATCCAAGCACACCAGCTACACTCATTCTAACTGTTTCATTAAGCTTGTCTTTGAGCAGCTTATGAAATACATATGCTGCTACAACACCTATTAATATTCGGGGCAGAACAGAGACAAGGGGATTCGTAAATACAATCGGGGCAATTGGACTTGTCGGTGCAACAAATGCCCTGATAAAGGTAATGATTCCCCATATACCGCCGACTATTGCTCCTTCCCTCGGGCCAAGAACAATCGCTGCAATAATGACTGTTACTTGAATAATCGTCAAGCTAAGCGGTCCAATCGGGATATATCCTAAAAACGGGATTGTCGTTTGAATAATGATGATAGCAGAAAGCATCCCTAATAGGACAATCCGAAATGTCTTATTGTTTTTGTTCATAACAATACTCCTTTTAACGAAAAAAATCTCCTTCGTTATCATACTACAAAATCCAAAAGAGGCAATAGGCGAACGACTATAAAAGCTTCCTTTCTAGGTAGTTGCGGTTTATTGTTTCTTTATGCATGTTTATCTTAATTTCTATGTTCCTCTTCCTGGTATGGATACTTGCTGTTTAATGCCTGAATAAATGTTTTTACATTCTGCTTTTCCTTCATAACAGGCGAGTATACATAGGAGAGTGTCCTTTTAAATACTTCTTTATCAAGGGAGATGGTCGAAAGATTTCCTGCCTGCAGGTCCCTTTCTATTACACATTTAGACAAAAGGGTTAACCCTAGGCCGCTTATGACCGTTTCTTTAATCGCCTGGTTGCTGCTGATTGTCAGAAGTGTGTTCATCTTCAATCCGTTTGAACGGATGACATGATCCAAGTATTCCCTCGTCCCTGATCCGATTTCCCGGGTAATCCACGCTTGGTTTTGCAATTCCTTTATAGGAACCATTTCCTTACTAGCAAGCGGGTGTTTAGCAGATGCAACAACAAACAGTTCGTCTTCCATAAATGGATGGACAGAAATTTCCTTATCATTAGTTTGTCCTTCAATTAAACCGATATCCACTTGATAACGTCTGACTGACTCGACTACCTCTTCTGTGTTACCAATTGTTACTTGGAGTGCCAAATCGGGATGGGTTTTCTGAAGTTCCAGCAATAATGGGGGCAGTATATATTCTCCTATCGTGAAGCTTGCGCCTATTTTTAAATCTCCTTTGATGGAATGATGGTGGTCTAATATATTTTGCCTTGTCTGTTCATATATAGTAATCATTTGTACTGCACAATCATAGAGAATTTCCCCTGTAGGAGTTACTTTTAAATATTTTGGAGAACGTTCAAACAGCTTCGTTTGAAATTCCTTTTCTAAGTTTTTAATATGGAGGCTTACACTTGGCTGAGACATCAGCAGAATTTCAGCTGTTTTAGTGAAATTTTTCACTTCTACAAGGGTGACAAATGTTTTTAACGCATCATACTGCAACAAAAACACTCCTTTCGACTTTTTGAATCTTACATGTAAATTCCAAACAGCTATTTGTTTAATTATTAAGATTATTAATAGCTCCAATAAGTTAAATGTATTTTACTAATTCTTTGACTTCCAGTAAAGTACAATTATATATGCATGAAACAATTTGAAAAAAGAATCTGTCTAAAATCCGATTTGTCTTATTGGATTAATTAGTTAGAATCAACTTCTTAAAAACGTTTTGTTAATTAATGAACTTTGACATTTGAAAAAGCAACGGATTTTTATGTGAGGTGAATACTTTTGCAATTACTAGTAACGAACAGTCCTTTTAACCAGGAACAGACAGAGCTTTTAAACCGGCTTTTGCCGACTTTATCAGAAACACAAAAGGTATGGCTTAACGGCTATCTTTCTGCAACAGCAGCAACAACGGTAAGTCCCGCTGGACTGGCAGCAGAAGTCCCGTCTTCTGCTCCTGCACCTGCCGAACCAGTCTCTAAAGATGTCACAATCCTATTTGGATCTCAAACAGGCAATGCACAAAACCTTGCCAAAAAGAGTGCAAAAACTCTGACAGATAAAGGCTTCCATGTTACAACATTATCAATGAGCGACTTTAAGCCAAATAATATTAAGAAAGTTAAAAACTTGCTTATTATTGTCAGCACACATGGGGAAGGAGATCCACCTGATACTGCCTTAACATTCCATGAGTTTCTTCATGGTAAAAGAGCGCCTAAATTGGATGATTTGAGCTTCTCTGTATTGGCACTTGGTGACAGCTCCTATGAATTCTTCTGCCAGACTGGTAAAGAATTTGATGAACGCTTAGAAGAAATTGGCGGTAAGCGCCTATTTCCACGCGTTGACTGTGACTTAGATTTTGAAGAGCCGGCAAATGAATGGCTCGAAGGTGTGCTTGCAGAGCTTGGTAATACAAGCGCAGCAGCTGCTCAAAGCACAGCAACTCCAAATACAGCAACAACGGCAGAAACAGAATATTCTAGATCAAACCCTTTCCTCGCTGAAGTACTGGACATCCAAAACTTAAACGGCCGAGGCTCCAATAAAGAGACGCTTCATATTGAGCTATCTCTTGAGGAATCTGGATTGACATATAAACCTGGAGACAGCCTTGGAATTTATCCGAAGAATGACCCAGAGCTTGTTGAACTGCTGCTTAATAAACTGTCCTTTAATCCAGAAGAAACAGTCTCTATTAATAAAAAAGGTGAGATTCGTTCCATTAAGGAAGCACTTCTTTCCGAATTTGAAATAACCGTTTTAACAAAACCTTTATTAGAAAAGTTAGCAGCGTATTCGACAAACGAAGCGCTTCAAAATCTTCTCAAGAATCAAGAACAATTGAAAGCCTATATAGACGGAAGGGACTTGCTTGATTTAGTTAGTGAATTTGGTCCTTGGAATTTTACAGCTCAAAACTTTATCTCGCAATTACGTAAATTGCCTGCGCGCCTTTACTCTATTGCAAGCAGCTATACAGCAAATCCTGAGGAAGTTCATTTGACAATTGGAGCAGTCCGCTATAATGCCCATGACCGTGAACGCAAAGGTGTTTGCTCGATACTATGTGCGGAGCGTCTTAATCCAGGTGATAAAATTCCAGTATTTATCCAGCAGAATGAAAACTTTAAGCTGCCTGAAAATCCTGATACCCCTGTCATTATGATTGGGCCAGGCACAGGTATTGCACCATTCCGTTCCTTTATCCAAGAACGTGAAGAAATCGGTGCTGAAGGTAAATCATGGCTGTTCTTTGGTGATCAGCATTTTGTAACAGACTTCCTTTATCAAACAGAATGGCAAAATTACCTCAAAAGCGGGGTATTAACAAAAATGAACGTCGCATTCTCCCGCGACACTGCCGAGAAAGTTTATGTACAGCATCGTATGCTTGAGCACAGCAAAGAATTATTCGAATGGCTGCAGGAAGGTGCCGCTGTTTATGTTTGCGGCGATGAAAAGCATATGGCCCATGATGTACACGAAACATTAATCAGCATCATTGAAAAAGAAGGCAATCTAAACCGTGAAGATGCCGAAAAATATCTTGCAGCAATGCAGCAGGACAAACGCTACCAGCGTGATGTCTATTAAGTAATTGAAAGGAGTTTTTCTAATGGCTAGACCAGTATTAACAGCACCAGAAGGACCACCCTCTCCAAATGAGCAACTAAAAATAGACAGTAACTATTTGCGCGGAAGCTTAGCAGACACGATGCAGGAACCTCTGACATCAGGGATTCCACATGATGATAACGTGCTAATGAAATTCCATGGAAGTTATCTGCAGGATGATCGCGACCTTCGGAATGAACGTCAAAAGCAAAAATTAGAGCCTGCTTATCAATTCATGCTTCGCGTTCGAACTCCTGGAGGTGTCGCAACACCTGAGCAATGGCTGAAAATGGATGACCTTGCCCAGCGTTATGGTAACCAAACATTGAAGCTTACAACGCGTCAGGCATTTCAAATGCATGGTATTCTGAAGTGGAATATGAAGAGCACTATCCAGGAAATTCACCAATCGATGCTTGATACAATAGCAGCTTGCGGTGACGTTAACCGTAACGTTATGTGTAATCCAAATCCCTATCAGTCGGAAGTTCACGAAGAGGTATTCAGCTGGTCACAGAGATTGAGCGATTACCTTCTTCCTCGGACTCGTGCCTATCATGAAATCTGGCTTGATGAAGAAAAAGTCGCTTCTTCTCCAACAGTGGATGAAGAAATAGAGCCAATGTACGGTCCTGTTTACTTGCCAAGAAAGTTTAAAATCGGGGTAGCTGTCCCTCCTTCTAATGATGTGGATGTATACTCACAAGATCTTGGCTTTATCGCGATTGTTGAAGAAGGGAAATTGGTTGGTTTCAATATTTCCATCGGCGGCGGCATGGGTATGACACATGGAGATACAGAAACGTATCCACAGCTCGGGAAGGTTATTGGCTTCTGTGAGCCTGAGCAAGTTTTAGAAGTTGCAGAAAAAGTAATTACCATCCAGCGTGACTACGGAAACCGCTCTGTGCGTAAAAATGCCCGTTTTAAATATACTGTCGATCGCCTCGGCTTAGAAAATGTTAAAGCAGAATTAGAGTATCGCCTCGGCTGGGATTTACAGGAAACAAGGGAATTCCATTTTGATCATAATGGCGACAGATATGGCTGGGAAAAAGGTGTTAAAGGGAAATGGCATTTCACCCTGTTTGTAGAAGGCGGACGTATTAAAGACTTTGATGACTACAAGCTGATGACAGGCTTGCGTGAAATTGCGAAAATCCATACAGGTGATTTCCGTCTTACAGCTAACCAAAACTTAATCATTGCTAATATATCAACGAAAAATAAGAAAAAAATTACAGAACTAATCGAACAGTATGGTCTATTAGATGGCAAGCATTTCTCTGCATTGCGCAGAAACTCTCTTGCTTGTGTTTCTTTGCCGACATGCGGTCTTGCAATGGCAGAGGCTGAGCGCTACTTGCCGCGCCTAATCGATAAGATTGAAGAAATCGTCGATGCGAATGGCTTACATGATAAAGAAATTACTATTCGCATGACAGGCTGCCCTAATGGATGTGCTCGACACACAATCGCTGAAATCGCATTTATCGGAAGAGGTCCTGGCAAATATAACATGTATCTTGGCGCAGCCTTTAACGGAAGCAGATTGAGCAAGCTTTATCGTGAAAATGTCGGAGAAGAAGATATTTTAAGCGAGCTTGGTGTTCTTCTGCCGCGCTACGCAAAAGAAAGATTAGAAGGCGAACACTTTGGTGACTTCGTCATTCGTGCTGGTGTTGTTAAAGCAGTGACAGACGGAACAAACTTCCATGCAGTATAAGCAAAAACCGAGATAGGTTGTTCCTATCTCGGTTTTTTTCATGCTAGTTGATTAAAGGCTTCCGGCAATTGCTCTTCACCTGAAACTAAATCAAAGGAACGCTTATATGTTCTTGAATCATCAAGAGACGCGGCGATAACTTTTGCGACATCTCCCCTTGGAATAAAGCCTCTAGTTAAATTTTCCCCAAGCTGTATCCTTCCTGTTGCAGTCTCATCCGTAAGTCCTCCAGGCCGAATGATTGTGTAATTGAGATTGCTGGCGAGCAGCATGCGGTCTGCATAATGCTTTGCAACGTAATAAGGTAAAATATGCTCATTCCAATTTTCTCTCTTATGAGCCTGTAAGGCACTAACCATGATAAAGCGGTCAATTCCCACCTTTTCGGCTGCTTCCACAGTTTTCACTGCACCATCTAAATCGATTAACAATGTTTTATCCGCCCCAGTGCTTCCACCTGAACCAGCTGTAAACACGATGGCATCACAGCCTTTCATAGCTTCGGCCAGCTCATCCACGCTTCCCTCAAGATTAGCTAAAACTGTTTCAATGCCTTTGTTGGCATATGCCTCACTTTGCTCCTCAGAACGGACCATAGCCCGCACGGCATGTTTGTTCTCATTCTGCAACAAGTCTACAAGCTGTTTGCCTATTTTTCCATTTGCTCCTACAACTAACACTTTCACTATTTTAGCTCCTCCTTTTTTATACCTTATATAGATTGTCTCATTCTCCTTATCATAACTTCAAATAGTTTGATTATAGAAAAGAAGTCATCTGCACTTTAGATGACTTCCCAAATTTTGTACTGATTTTATTTTCTGTTAACCTCAAGTATGTTATACAGCTCAGAAAGACTCTTAATCTCATAAGTAGGCTTCCACTCCGTAGTATTTGCAATCCCATTCGGATTAACCCAACATGTATCAATACCAGCTAAAATGCCGCCCTTAATATCTGCACTTAAAGAATCACCGATAATCAACGTTTCATTTAATGTCAAATTTGGTATGCGCTCAAATACTAAATCAAAAAACTCCTTCATCGGCTTCTGATATCCTGTATCCTCAGATACAAATACAGCTTTAAAGGATGAGAACAAGCCTGACAGCTTTAAACGTCTATCCTGTGTTTTGGAAATACCGTTTGTAACAATATACAAGTCAAATTCATTCTGCAGCTCCTGAATAAGCTCCAGTGCACCAGCAATAAGCTGATGTCCCTCACTAAGACCTCTGCGGTAATGCTCTTCCAGCTGCATGCCATCCACCACTTTCCCCAGCTCTTTAAACAGCAGGCTGAATCGTGTACTGAATAATTCCTCTCGCGAAATCTTGCCGTCCTCAAAGGCTGCCCATAAGCGGCGGTTAATTTGTGAATATTTGTTATGATTATCTGTACTATATTGAATACCTTGGCTTTCCAGCAACATGCGCAATGATTCTTGCTCTGCCGCTGCAAAATCCAATAATGTGTCATCAATATCAAACAGCAATGTCCTGTATTTTCTCATGATAGTATTCCCCCTACAACACAGAAGCTAGCCTTTTTATACCTGTGCGCACCTCTTTTTATACTTAACTATATAGAAATGGAAATCAAAAAGGAAGTCCAATCAACAGCTAAAATATATGCTTAGCATCTGCTGCCATGCTTCTGATGCGCTCCAAGTATTTTGTCATCGCTTGATCTTCTTCAAGAGGATAACGATAATGTAAGTGTGTGGCCACAGCTGCTCCAAGATGCCTGAATAAATCACTCATCATAAACAAGGCTTGCCACAAGCTCTCATCATTACTGTCTGTATAAGTTTGTTTATACATACGCCAATATTCCTCTGGCAAATATTCTCCAAAATATTTCCCCATCTTTCCTGTCGACACTCTGAAATCATGGTGAATACCAATCCACCAGGAAATCATTTCATCAAGCATTGGTCTCACAATTGTTTCTGCCATGTTTTTTGCATATGGCAGCTCCTTCCGCCATATTCCCTTTGCAACATTCTGTTGGCACCACCAAAATTCATTGCATACATGCTGATATTGAATATCTGACGGTGCCTTTACATGATAGCTCCTGTCAGAAGCAGAATTAATTTTCGGAAGGATGCCGTCCTTATCCAATAAGGGCACAGTGAGAGAATCAGACCCGTAATGTTTTTGCATCGACTCTTTTGTTTCAAGATGAAGATCAATCCGATTGCCGTCGGTAAACAACATTAAATATCCGTATGATTGGCTGACGTCAGCCTTACGTCCAGCAGCCAAATCCATTTTATCAGGCTCCTGAAGCATAATAAGATTGCCAAACACCTGTATCCAGCACTCATCCGAAAGAAAGGAGCCTGTTTCTGTGACAACATAAACGAAATCATAATCCTGCAGGATATCCTTTTTCACATTTGGATTTGTTCTGGAGCCGTTCATATACACTGCTCTAATTCTATCATCCCTTTTAGCATATCCAAGGATAAGCTCAAGCATTTCCTGTTCTGTTCTGATTTGTGCCGCCCCCTATTTTACCGATAAATAACTGCATTCCTCCACAGGCTTAAGCGCATGTCCGTTATCATCTGTACACCATGACTGTGATTGAAAGGCAAGGAAGATAGCTGCCCAACGATTTTCTTTTTCAAAATGGATAAGGATGCCACCGTCCTGCCATGCTCCATTATCCTTTTTCCATCTTCCAACATTACCTTGATTCATATGAATATCATGAATGCCGTTTCCCGGCTTAAATTTAAAGTACTGATCTGCTTTATTCTCCTCTGGGCCCCATCTTTCCCCAAAAGCATAAATGACAGCCTCCTTCTCCAGCGCCTCTTTCACATAACGCTGCATCTTCTCATTGAGGTCATTATCTTCCCCATCAAGATCTGCTGGAAGGGGAACCATTTTTTTAGGATCAAATAGATTGCCTCTAACATAATCAAGCGCAAGATCAGGTTCATTATTTTTTATAAGTGTAAAACCAGACTTAAGCGCAGGCAGCTTGGAGATATCGTCAGAATTAAAGTCCTCTCCCACATAAAAAAGTACTTCTGAAGGATACGCTTGTGACTTAATATTAACAGCAATCCGGTAATCAACACCTTCATCATCCTTTATATGAATCTGATAATGAGGAGAATCACCGCTTCCCAACATCGTGTTTATAACCTTCCCCTTTAGCACACCGTATTTGTTTAAAGACATTCCTATTCCTCCTCTTTTAAAGATGTTTTCCTATCAACATTTTCGCTACGCAATGCGAATATCCTCTTAAAATATTTCTTTACGATTAAAATAAGCAGCAAGCCCTAAGAGCATTAACTGCTGAAAAAAGCCCTCAAGTTTTATTATAAACTTGAGGGCTTTTTAAAATTATTATTCCTTAACATGGTATCTGCCTTTAGGCACAACTAAAGGAGTAGCGGAAACTGGATCACTAATTACTGTACAATTGAGTCCAAATATATCTTTCACTAATGTACTAGTAATTATCTCGGAAGGCTTGCCTTCTCCTACCAGCTTTCCTTTTTCAAGGGCAAAAATATAATCTGCATAACGAGCTGACAGGTTTATATCATGAAGAACCATTACAATTGTCGTCCCGTACTTACGATTAAGGTCTGTTAACAAATCTAAGATTTCTACTTGATACGTAATATCTAAAAAAGTGGTCGGCTCATCAAGAAATAATATATCCGTTTGCTGTGCCAGCGCCATCGCAATCCAAACTCGCTGCCTTTGACCGCCTGAAAGTTCATCAATATCATGATTTGCAAATTCTGTTATATTCATAATTTCCATTGCTTCTGCAACTGCTTCATAGTCCTTCTTCGACCAGCCGCTTAGCAAGGATTGGTGCGGAAACCGTCCACGACCGATTAAATCTGCTACTGTAATACCTTCTGGGACTACAGGAGATTGCGGTAAGATACCTAAAACTCTCGCTAATTGCTTTGGTGGAATTTTGCTGATTGCTTTCCCATCAAGCGTAATTTGACCAGATGAAGGTTTTATCAACTTGGCAAGAGTTTTTAGAAGAGTCGATTTTCCGCAGCCGTTAGCTCCGATTATAACGCTGATTTTGTTGCTCGGAATCTTCAGCTCTATCTCGTTTAAAATCATTTTATTTTCATAGCCTGCTATTAACTTTTCCGCCCGAAAATCATGTATTGTTTCCATTACAATTCTCCCTTTCGATTCATTCGGATTAACAGCAAGATTAAATACGGCGCTCCTAGCAATCCAGTTATTACCCCTACCGGGAACCGATACTCAAAAGCAAATTGGCCAATTAAATCTGCCGCTAACACTAAGCTGGCTCCTACAAGACCTGCTGGTAAAATATTAGAGAAACTCGCGCCTACTAATCTATTAGCAATCGGACCTGCAAGAAAGGAGACAAATGCAATCGGACCTGTCGTTGATGTCGCAATAGCAATCATAAAAACAGAACTTACAATAAGTAAAACCCTTGTCTTACCAGCAGCAACACCAAGGGAAGTTGCCATTTGCTCACCAAGTTCTAAAATATTCAAGTGTCTGCCTAACAATAGAACAATTGGCGTAAATAGAATGACCGTAATTATCAGCGGCGGCAGCTCTTCCATCCGAGAGCCATTCAAACTTCCATTAAGCCACCTAAGTGCTGCTGGAATATCCTGCTGCGAACTGATTAACAAAAGATAAGATATTACGGCATCAAGTATAGCCTGTATTCCTATTCCAATAAGAATTAAGCGTCCAATAGAGAAAGATTTCCCTCGGGATAATACGTACATAAAAATAACAGTTACAAGACCTGCAATAACAGAAGCAATAGACACAACTGCATTGCTCGTATGAAACATAGTGATACACAGAACAGCTGCAGCACTTGAGCCAGATGTTATTCCTAGAACATTTGGGTTTGCAAGTGGATTGCGCAGCATTGTTTGAAATATATAGCCAGCAACACCAAAGGCAAAGCCTGCAAAAAGACCTGCAACCATTCTTGGTAAACGTATCGTATTGACTGCAAAAGAAACACCTGCAATTTTTTCCCCTGAAAGTGTTCGAATAACTTCTTGGATGGGATAGATTGTGTTACCCAATAAAAGCATTGCGCAGCAAAGAATACAAGTCAGCAGAAGCAGTAAGCTAGTAACTTGTATCCATCGACGCCGTCTTTTGCGGATGCCTGTCATAATAAAGTTAACTTCACTAGATTGATTTTTCATAATGACCGCACTTTCGATTTCTTCGCTAATATGATGAGTATTGGTGCCCCTATAAATGCAGTGACAACACCAACTTCTAGTTCTCCAGGACTGGCAACAAGACGTCCAATTACATCAGAGAACGTTAATATAATTGCCCCTGCAATTGCGGACATCGGAATGGTAAATCGTACATCTGGACCAAGTATTAGCCGCATAACATGTGTAGATAAAAGTCCAATAAAGCCAATTGGACCTGCTAACGCAGTAGCTGCTCCACATAATATCACACCGCCAACAGCCGCCCCAAGACGTAAAATTCCTGGTCTGACGCCAAGTCCTGATGCAACATCGTCTCCTAGTGCAAGAGCATTCAATGCTGGTGCCGAAATAAAGGCGATGATTAGACCAATTGCCAGAAAAGGAAGAAATGTTGTAATAGAATCCCAAGTTCCTGAACCAACACTGCCTACTTGCCAGAATCTGAATTGATCCATAGCATAAGAATTAGGTATCAAAATAGCCGTTACAAGGGAAGAGAGAGCTGCAGTTGTTGCAGCTCCCGCCAATACAAGCTTTATTGGTGTTGCTCCCCCTCGTCCCATTGAACCAATTCCAAAAACAAATGCTGCTGTTAATGCTGCTCCTATTAAAGCAAACCATATATATTGATTTGCTGTACTAATATTAAAGAATGCCAGTCCACAAACAACAAATAATGCTGCTCCAGTATTTACTCCAAGTATGCTAGGATCTGCAAGCGGATTGCGCGTAATAGCTTGCATTAGCGCTCCAGATACTCCTAATGCAGCTCCGCATAATAAACTAAAAATCGTTCTGGACAGACGCTTACGCACAATATTTGCCGCAAAGGAATCTTTATTCTGACTAAACAATCCGTCCATTATGTCTTGAAAGCTGACCACACGAGCCCCAAAGGAGAGAGAAGCAATAATACTGGCGATTAATAATATAATGGACAAAACAATAACTAGCTTAAAGTTTCTGGGAACATGCAGGTCCATCTGTTTAACTTTTGAAGCGGAGAAACTATTCATTGATCTTATCGACAGCTCCGCCAATTAGCTCTAAATACTCATCAATAGTGTATTCGATTGAAAGCGGAGTTGGTGTTCCCGCTGCAACCAATGGTGTATCACTTGCAATAAATGCTACTGAACCTCTTTTTACAGCAGGGATGTTTCCAAGTAATGGGTCTGCCTTAATTGCGTTATATAAATCGTCGTTACCGTAACCTACAATTACATCAGCATCATTAAGTGCTTCTACATTTTCCGCACTTAACTCTAGAGAATAACTGTTAGGGTCTGTAATTAAATCTTTAACACTGTCTGGATAATCAAGTCCAAGTTCTTTCAAGAAAGCAACACGGGAGTCAACCGGTGTATATAAATGAAGCTTAGATAAGTCATCAGCTGAGAAGTTTACCCAAACTACTTTTTTACCTTCAATTTGAGGGTATTTAGTCAATTTCTCTTTAATCATATCCTCAACATCTGTAATAAGCTGTTCGCCTTCTTCTTTCATTCCCATACCTGTTGCATTCAGTTCCACTTGTTCACGCCATGTTGTAGCCCAAGCTGCTTTTGGGTATGCAACAACGGGAGCGATTTCAGAAAGGGTATCATAATCTTCTTGCGTAATACCAGAGTAAGCAGCAAGAATAACGTCTGGTTTTGCATCTGAAATAGCCTCAAAATCAAGACCGTCAGTATCTTGGAAAACATTAGGTTTTTCTGCATTAAGCTCTTCTAGCTTCTCTGCAGTCCATGGAAGCAGACCACTGTCATCCTGTACCCCAAAGTTTGCTGCTGAGAATCCTGCAGGCACTACACCAAGAGCTAAAGCAACATCTTGATTTCCCCATTGAATAGTAACAACACGTTCTGGTTTTTTTTCAATAACTGCTTCACCTAAAGCATGTTTTATTGTAATCGGATATTGGGAATCTGAATCGGAAGAAGCAGATTCCTCATTATCAGAATCATTTGATGATGAATTAGAACAACCTGCTAATACTAAGATTGCAATAATTGAAAATAATAGTAACTGAAGAAATGACTTATTGCGTTTTATATGCATATCTAGGTCCCCTCTTATTATGTATTATGAAAGTTTAATAGAGCAAAAAGTGATCAAGAATTATTGAAAAAGTCATATTCATCACATTTTACAATGATTATCATTCTCAATAATAATAATTCTTTTTTATTTTTCTGTCAATTGTTTCTTTTTGAACCAAATTCAAGCAAGCCCTTTTACTAGATTTTTAAAATAAATAAACCCTATAGACAAATTAGTCTATAGGGTTTACTTTTATCTATTTATTCAACTGTAACAGATTTAGCCAAGTTACGCGGCTTATCAACATCACAGTCTCTATGAAGTGCTGCATAATAAGAAATAAGCTGCAGCGGTAATACAGAGATAAGGGGTGTCAATAACTCATGCACAGCCGAAACGATAAAACGGTCGCCGTCCATCTCCAAGCCTTTCATGGAGATGATGCACGGATTAGCACCGCGTGCAACCACTTCTTTAACATTTCCGCGTATGCTCAAGTTAACACTTTCCTGTGTTGCTAAAGCAATGATTGGCGTTCCTTCTTCAATTAAAGCAATCGTACCATGCTTTAATTCCCCGCCTGCAAAGCCTTCTGCCTGGATGTAAGAGATTTCTTTAAGCTTAAGCGCACCTTCTAGACCAACATAATAATCAATTCCGCGGCCAATAAAGAATGCATTTCTTGTTGTAGATAGATATTCTCTAGCAATCGTTTCAAGTTCGTCTTTTTGCTCAAAGACAACTTCCATTGCATTTGCAATGATGCCTAGCTCATGCACTAAGTCAAAGCTGCTGTCATAGCCCTTGCTTCTGCCTGTTACTTCAGCAAGTATAGACAATACTGCCATCTGCGCAGTATATGCCTTTGTGGAAGCAACCGCGATTTCAGGACCTGCATGCAGCAGCAATGTGTGGTCTGCTTCACGAGACAGTGTAGAACCAGGAACATTTGTGATAGTGATTGCTGGATAACCAAGCTCCTTCACTTGCACAAGCACAGCTCTGCTATCAGCTGTTTCACCACTTTGCGTAATGAAAATGAACAATGGTTTTTCAGAAAGCAATGGCATATTGTATCCGAATTCACTAGCTACATGAACCTCTACCGGAATCTTAGCTAAGCTTTCAATAAATTGTTTGCCTAGCAGACCTGCATGATAAGAAGTTCCTGCTGCAATGATATATAGGCGATCTGCTGCTTTTACTGCATCTATTATAGCAGGATCAATTGTAAGCTTCCCATCTTCATCTCTGTATTGTTGAATGATTTTACGAATAGCAAGGGGCTGCTCGTCAATTTCCTTCAACATGTAATGAGGATAAGTTCCTTTTTCAATGTCACTTGCGTCCAATTCAGCTGTATAAGCTTCCCGGGAAATAACTTCTCCGTTTAAAGTCTCAATTACTACTCTGTCCTTTGAAACTAGAACAATTTCTTTATCCATTAGTTCAACATATTGGTCTGTCACTTGCAGCATTGCCATTGCATCGCTCGCTACTACGTTGAAGTCTTCTCCCAATCCGACTAAAAGGGGACTTTTGTTTTTAGCAACATAAATTACATCTTTGTTTTGCTCATCCAATAGAGCAAAAGCATAAGAACCTTTTAGCATCTTCAACGTTTGCACAAATGCTGCTTTAACATCTTTGCCGCTCTCAACAATTTGTTCAATTAATTGAATAACTACTTCTGTATCTGTATCACTTTTCATTTCAACTTCTGGCAAGTATTCCTTTTTTAACAGATCGTAGTTCTCAATTACTCCATTATGAACAATGGTAAAACGACCAGACGCACTTTTATGCGGATGTGCATTCAATCTGCTTGGCACACCATGTGTTGCCCAGCGTGTATGGCCAATTCCTGTATCAGCAAACACTGTTTCATCCACAATGCTGCGCAAATCTGCAATTCTGCCTTTTTCTTTAAATACCTGTACTCCGTCCGCATTGCTTAAGGCAATACCTGCAGAATCATATCCTCTATATTCAAGCTTTTCAAGCCCTTTTAATAAAATCTCTTTTGCATCCTGGTTTCCAATAATACCAACTATTCCACACATACTTCTTTTCCTCCGTTCTAGGGGAGCAAGAAGTCTTCTTAGGGGACAAACTTGCTCCCCTATCTCTGTAATGTTTATAATTAATCTTTATGTTAGCATGCCCTATTCTTTGTCCATTAAGTTACCTTAATGTTTTAAAATAAAGCTCACGATTTGCTATAACCGGGAGGCATCCGCCGAAATATCGATAAACCTCCTCCTCGTCAACTAGCATAAGTTTCGTCCACTGCTAGTTCAGGCGCTTTATGAAATTTTACTTTCTTTTTCTCCCTCCCTTTTCTTATATTGCTTTTTTTCACAAAAGCAAGTTAATCATACCTTACTTTCAAATAATCCGTCAAATACTAATAGTTAAGGTATTTTACTTTTATGAAAAAAGAGGATAAAGAAAGATTCAACCAGTGAATTTTCTTTACCCTCTATCCTATTCAGTATTTAAAAAAATGTGACAATACCTTGCTTACTGCTCTTTCAAGCCCATTTCCTTCTCTACTACTTCAGCAATGATATTAACATATGCATCACATAATTCGCTTGTTGGAGCCTCTGCCATTACGCGGACAAGCGGTTCCGTTCCAGAAGGACGAACTAAAATTCTGCCGTTGCCATTCATGTCCTCTTCCACTTTACTGATGACTTCCTTCACCTGCTCATTATCTGTCACATGGTACTTGTCAGTCACCCTAATGTTCACTAACTTTTGCGGGAACTTCTTCATTTCTCCTGCCAACTCTGATAACGGCTTTTTCGTTGCCTTCATAATGTTTACAAGTTGAAGACCTGTCAACAGACCATCACCAGTTGTATTAAAATCAAGGAAAATAATATGGCCTGACTGTTCTCCGCCAAGATTATAACCATTTTTACGCATTTCCTCCACTACATAGCGGTCACCGACAGCTGTAGGTATGCTATTAATTCCATGCTGCTCCAGCGCCTTATAAAAGCCTAAATTGCTCATTACAGTCGATACGACTGTATCTTGTTTAAGGCGGCCAGTTTCTTTCAGATATTTAGCACAAATATACATGATTTGATCGCCATCAACGATCTCACCTTTTTCATCAACAGCTATTAGGCGATCGCCATCCCCATCAAAAGCTAAACCAACATCCGCTTGTTTTTCCTTCACAAATTCCGCCAAAGTTTCTGGATGAGTAGAGCCTACCCCGTCATTTATATTTAATCCATTTGGAGATGCTCCCATTGTTGAAATGTCAGCATCCAAATCAGCAAAAAGATGCATAGCAAGAGCAGATGTTGCTCCGTGTGCACAGTCAAGCGCAACATGAATGCCGTCAAACTCTTCATCAACAGTTTGCTTCAGGAACTGCAGGTATTTTTGCCCACCTTCAAAATAATCATTAACTTGTCCAAGATCTGCTCCAGTTGGTCTTGGCAATGAGTCAACACCTTGATCAATCAATGCTTCTATTTCTAATTCTTGTTCATCTGAAAGTTTAAAGCCATCTGGACCGAAAAACTTAATGCCATTATCGGCAACAGGGTTATGGGAAGCGGATATCATTACACCGGCCTGTGCTCCCAGAACTTTTGTCAAATAGGATACCCCAGGTGTAGAAATAACACCTAAGCGCATTACTTCCGCACCGATGGAAAGCAATCCTGCTACTAGGGCTCCTTCCAGCATATGGCCTGAAATACGAGTATCACGGCCAATCAGTACTTTAGGCCGATCTTGATCTTTTGTCAGGACGAAACCACCGAATCTCCCAAGCTTAAATGCTATTTCAGGTGTCAGTTCGCTATTTGCTACTCCTCGTACTCCGTCCGTACCGAAATATTTACCCATTCCTAAATCGCTCCTTCTAACTAATATAAATCTTTATTCATGTTAAGCGTCTTTTTCCGTTATTGATACACTTGCTGTCTCTTTTGCCAGCTCCCAGCTGATCTCATCAGGACCTTCAACCGTTATCTGTACTTCATGTTCACCAGCAGACATCCCGGTCAGATCTAGATACAGAGAAAAATCTGATGCTGCTAAGCCTTTAACAATCTCATCTGCTCCAGTTACATCGAGACTTGCGCTTTTATCAGCAGGGTCTGTTATTTCTGCCACAAGCTCATCACCCAGACCTTGTATGTTAATAGGTATACCGCTGATTGTTTTTGTGCTCGGTTCTTCTGCAGATGCTGTTTCATCTGAATCATCTTCGCTTGAGGAGGAAGATTGCTCTGAATCTGCACTATCCTTCCCAACTGTCACTTTAACAGTGGCCGTTACAAGCTCCGGTTCTACAGCCGTCACGCCATTTGAGATAATTACAGGAAGTTCAATATTTGAATCCTTATCTATATCACTTAAGTCCACTTCAACTCTTGTACTGTCCACTTCTTTTAGTATATCTTCTGGACCGGAAATTGTCGCTTCCGTTTTGTTTAAAGTAATAGAGTCAATGGTAATATTGGATGGCGGATCACCTTTTTCTACAATATTGATTGGAACTGTTTTACTTGTTCTTGTTACAGGGATATTCACATCCACCGTTTCTGGTTCCACTTCGACATCCAATTTATTTAAACTGCTATCTAAAACAGATACTTTGGCCTTTTGGCTTATATCCTTACTAGTTCCTTCTTCCAGCTCTACATTTGCTTTGACATAGGCTATCTTCTCAATTTCATCCTTAGCTCCTGTAACCTTTACAGTCGAAGGACTGACAGTTGCCGAGCCAGTTGAATACCCCTTAGCAATCAAGCTGCTGTTATACTCAGCTTCTACGCTTACTTCTTTTGTTACTTTCTCTTTTAAAGTTACCTCAATAGTGTCAGGATCAATATCGGCTTTCAGTTTATCAGAAAGATCTTTGACCTGAAGGGTAACCTTTTTCGTGCCAATTTCTGCATCAGTCAAATCAACATACACTTCAAAATTCTTTTGCAGTCTTGCCGATTGTAAATGGACTGTGGGTCCTGTCAGCGTAACATCCACTGTTTCCGGCACTCCGGATACGATAAGATTCTCTGTATCATAGTAGACCTTTACAGGCATATCCTTTACTACTCCAGTATCCTCTGTTCCTGGGACATTCACATCATTAGAGTTATCATTTCCATCATATACATATAAAAACAATAGCAACGCAAGAGCGAAGGCAATTACCTTCATAAACCAATTGCTTTCTCCGATTCTGTCAAATAACTTATTCATTTATTCTTCCCCTTCCAGCTCCACTTAACAGAGGAAGCATGTTTGGCAGAAGGTGCAATTAATGCACTGGACAATAGTTCTTTAAATGCTTCCAATTTAAGATCTCGATGGAGGTCGCCATTTTTGGTAATAGAAATAGCTCCAGTTTCTTCAGAAACAACAATAGTAATGCTGTCCGTTACCTCACTGATGCCAAGTGCAGCTCTATGCCTTGTGCCCAGCTCCTTTGATATGAAAGGACTCTCAGACAAAGGGAGATAACAGGCAGCTGCAGCTATATTATTTTTTTGCAAAATAACGGCACCGTCGTGCAGAGGAGTGTTTGGGATAAAGATGTTAATCAAAAGCTCAGAAGATATTTTGGAATCTAATGAAATCCCCGTTTCAATATAGTCATTCATGCCTGTCTCTCTTTCAATGGAGATAAGCGCACCAATTCTCCGTTTTGCCATATAATCAACAGCTTTTACAATGGATTCGACCACATGTTGCTGTGCTTGGTCTTCCGGTATTCCGCTTCGCGAAAAGAACTTTCCTCTACCAAGCTGTTCGAGTGCCCTTCTCAGTTCTCCTTGGAAAATGATGATGAGCCCTAGTGCTCCCCACTGAATCACTTGCTCCATCATTGTTCCCATTGTCTGCAAGTTGAAATAATCACTCAGCAGCTTCACGATTAGGATAACAAAGATTCCTTTTAATAATTGGACAGCTTTTGTACCCTTTACTATCATAAGGATTTTATAGATGACATACCACACAAGGAGAATGTCTACGGTATTCGCTAAATATTTTAAAAAAGGGAAATCTGCAAACGACATTTTCCTTCCTCCAAAGCATATATATTTCATAAGCAATCGCTGCTTGTTTTATTTACCTACAATTATCATATTATATCACATTTGTGTTTAATACCAATCAGGACATACTAATTTTAAAAAACAGGAGGATGTTTCTATAAACCATTGGAAAATTCTTGGTTTTATTATATGATGCTTCTTCCGTTTTTATCAGTGTTAGGAATGAAAAATCCCTGCAATTAATATGCAGGGAGGCTATTCTTTGCTTCTTCACCTTTAAATATGTCCGTGATATCATCGAATGTTGACTTGATGTAGTACCAAAGCCAATCAAAGACTTCATTAACTTCCTCAATCTCACCTGTAACCTGGTTCGCAGAAGCCATATACTTCTCTCCATTTATAACGGTGACATCGCCTTTCACTTGTCCTTCTATCTTAATATTTCCATTTCGGACTACGATATCTCCCTCAACTACCTCTCCTTTAGGAACAATAACCGTATCATTTTCAACAACCAAATTAGGCTGTTTTGAAACAGAAAATTCATGGTTTTCATTCCAAGCGGAAAGGAGACTTGAAATCATTAATACAATAAGAAAAACCGGGCATAGCCCGGTCCTTTTCATGGTTAGAGAATATCCGATAATTTGTACTCTATGCCATGTACCCCTTTATAATACTCAGGATACATTTCACCCCCACATTTTTCACATGCAAA
>NZ_JAMAUK010000130.1:0-385 GCF_023714395.1 Niallia sp. MER 6
TGGCCGATCACCGTGATCGGCGACGAACAGGTGCAGACGCAGGCCGGCATCGTCGCGGCGCGGCACTTCATGCGCCTGCCGCGCCGCGACGGCGACACGCGCCGCATCGACATGTGGCTCGCGCCGTCGCTCGGCTGGCTGCCCGCGCGGCTCGTGCAGAGCGAGCCGAACGGGGCGCAGATCGAACTGCTGTGGCACGGCCGGCTCGCCGCACCGAACGTGCCTGCCGACGCCGCGCCCAGCGGCGCAACGAACGCGCCCGCCGGCGCTCCGGCACTGGATGCATCGGCCGTGCCGCCCGCGGAACCCGCGCCCTCCACGCCGCCCGCCGCCGTGCAACCACCGGCGTCATCGACTGTCACACAGTGAACGCGCGCACATGAAC
>NZ_JAMAUK010000131.1:0-380 GCF_023714395.1 Niallia sp. MER 6
TTCATGCGCCGCGACCACGTCGAGCAGGCTGCGCACCCACGTCTTCAACGTGTTGAGGTTCGCGCTGACGAAGCCGATCGGATTGTTGATCTCGTGCGCGACGCCGGCCGCGAGCTGGCCGATCGACGCGAGTTTTTCGGACTGCAGCAACTGCTCGTGCGTTTCCTCGAGCGCATGCAGCAGGCGTCGCTGCTCGTCCTTCTCCTGTTCGAGCAGCGCGTGCGCGGCCTTGCGCTCGTCGATCTCGGTCGCCATGTTCTCACGCGTGCGTTGCAGCATCTGCGTCGTCTGCTCGTAGCTGTGCAGCGCGCGTTCGAGTTCGCTGGTTCGCACCCGCACGAGCCGTTCGAGCGTATCGGTCATGCCGCGCAGGAAAGTGG
>NZ_JAMAUK010000132.1:0-369 GCF_023714395.1 Niallia sp. MER 6
ACTGATATCACATACCTTTCCTTCGGCAAAGGGCTAAGAGCCTATTTATCAGCAGTTAAGGACAGTTCAACTGGTGAAATTCTAGCCTATCATGTATCGGATAGAATGACCTTGGAATTGGCAACAGACACTCTCAAGAAGTTAAAGAAGAACAGAAACTTTACGTGTGCAAAAGATGCTTTCATTCATTCCGATCAAGGTGTTCATTATACAAGTCCTATCTTTCAAAAAGCAGTAAAAACATTAGGGTTACGCCAATCTATGTCAAGACGAGGAAACTGTTGGGATAATGCCCCCCAAGAATCATTCTTTGGCCATCTTAAAGATGAAACCTCTATTAAAACATGTACAAGTTTAGATGAAGTAAAA
>NZ_JAMAUK010000133.1:0-369 GCF_023714395.1 Niallia sp. MER 6
GAGTCCATTTAGGCCCACCATATAACATAAAGTAAAGATGAAGGGGCCTTAGCTCAGCTGGGAGAGCGCCTGCCTTGCACGCAGGAGGTCAGCGGTTCGATCCCGCTAGGCTCCACCAATTTTTTTTTGTTCTTTGAAAACTAAATCATATAGAAGAAAAACCAAGATAAAACCGAGTAATCGCCATCTTAGATTCTCTATTTAATAGAAGAATTTCAGGGTAAAGAGTAACATCTTTAGCCGAAACAAGTTAAGTTAGAAAGGGCGCACGGTGGATGCCTTGGCACTAGGAGCCGATGAAGGACGGTACTAACACCGATATGCTTCGGGGAGCTGTAAGTAAGCTTTGATCCGGAGATTTCCGAATGG
>NZ_JAMAUK010000134.1:0-361 GCF_023714395.1 Niallia sp. MER 6
AAACAGGCGGTGTTGCTTTTACCACAACACTAGTTAGGATGCTTTTTTCTTTTTAGAAATACCACTTACACATTTTGATATATTAAGTCCAGCATTCACATCTGCATGGCTTTTATATCCACATTTTTCGCACTGAAATAGATGACGGTTTCTATTATTTTTATCAATATGACCACATTTACACATCTGCGATGTGTTATAAGGATTTACATATTGAACTTCCATGCCTTCCACCTTTGCTTTGTATTCAATGAAAGTTTGAAGTTGATATTGTGCCCAAGAATGTAGATTTCGACCTGCTTCTTTCTTTGATTTTGCTGTTTTTCTAATGCCTGTTAAATCTTCCATTCGTATTAGACGA
>NZ_JAMAUK010000135.1:0-343 GCF_023714395.1 Niallia sp. MER 6
GAGTCCATTTAGGCCCACCATATAACATAAAGTAAAGATGAAGGGGCCTTAGCTCAGCTGGGAGAGCGCCTGCCTTGCACGCAGGAGGTCAGCGGTTCGATCCCGCTAGGCTCCACCAATTTTTTTTGTTCTTTGAAAACTAAATCATATAGAAGAAAAACCAAGATAAAACCGAGTAATCGCCATCTTAGATTCTCTATTTAATAGAAGAATTTTAGGGTAAAGAGTAACATCTTTAGCCGAAACAAGTTAAGTTAGAAAGGGCGCACGGTGGATGCCTTGGCACTAGGAGCCGATGAAGGACGGTACTAACACCGATATGCTTCGGGGAGCTGTAAGTAAG
>NZ_JAMAUK010000136.1:0-342 GCF_023714395.1 Niallia sp. MER 6
ATTGTTTATATGGCTTGTATTGTGCCACCGTATAATTCGATACCAAGCCTAGTTGTTTCATAATCCGACCGATTCGACGACGAGAAACGATCCAGTTTTGCTTCTTTAACTCTACTTTGAGTTTGCGAGTACCATAGTTACAACGACTTCCCTTAAAAATGCGTTGAATTTCATTGGAAAGCTCCACTTCTTCTCTTTCATGGGCTTCTTTTTCTCACAAATTGGCTTGATAGTAGTAACTACTTTTGGGTATATGGAGGACGTTACACATTGCTGATACTGAATATTTGTGTGTGTTATTTCGAATCACATTTATTTTCGTCCCATGATCAGCGCAGCTTG
>NZ_JAMAUK010000137.1:0-331 GCF_023714395.1 Niallia sp. MER 6
AAAAAAAATTGGTGGAGCCTAGCGGGATCGAACCGCTGACCTCCTGCGTGCAAGGCAGGCGCTCTCCCAGCTGAGCTAAGGCCCCTTCATCTTTACTTTATGTTATATGGTGGGCCTAAATGGACTCGAACCATCGACCTCACGCTTATCAGGCGTGCGCTCTAACCAGCTGAGCTATAGGCCCATATAAGAAAGCATTGCTCTCTCAAAACTGAACAACAAAATCATCAACAATCTGTGAATGGAACGAATTCCATTTTTCCTTAGAAAGGAGGTGATCCAGCCGCACCTTCCGATACGGCTACCTTGTTACGACTTCACCCCAATCATC
>NZ_JAMAUK010000138.1:0-327 GCF_023714395.1 Niallia sp. MER 6
TGTATTGTGCCACCGTATAATTCGATACCAAGCTTAGTTGTTTCATAATCCGACCGATTCGACGACGAGAAACGATCCAGTTTTGCTTCTTTAACTCTACTTTGAGTTTGCGGGTACCATAGTTACAACGACTTCCCTTAAAAATGCGTTGAATTTCATTGGAAAGCTCCACTTCTTCTCTTTCATGGGCTTCTTTTTCGCACAAATTGGCTTGATAGTAGTAACTACTTTTGGGTATATGGAGGACGTTACACATTGCTGATACTGAATATTTGTGTGTGTTATTTCGAATCACATTTATTTTCGTCCCATGATCAGCGCAGCTTG
>NZ_JAMAUK010000139.1:0-319 GCF_023714395.1 Niallia sp. MER 6
CCACTGTTGTGATCTCTCAATCCATACAGTAGGGGATATTTTAGGGGCTGGCAAGCCTATTTTTTATGCAGTTAGATTCTGCACAAATTCCTCGCAAACCTCTGTACTTTTATTTTGCAATAAACAGCAGTCGGAGCAGCCATACGAGACAAGCGTAAAGCACGGACAGATGAACAACTCCTTCCTCGAAACAAGAGATTAAGAGAATATTACGATAAAAAACGGGAGGAAGGTAAACCCTATAAAGTCACTATAATTGCTTGTGCAAATAAACTTTTACACTGGATATATGCACTGTTGAAAAACAAATCTACTTTCC
>NZ_JAMAUK010000013.1:0-120011 GCF_023714395.1 Niallia sp. MER 6
ACATCGAGTAGAGATTATTCATTTAAATGAAGACAGTTGGAGAATGAAACATCGAAAAACGATATTTGGTGAGAAAAGTGTTTCAAATTAGTCAGCAGAAATTGTGTCATTCTACTTGACGGTCACATTTCTATATCTATCTCTTTAGAAAATAGCTTAACAAAGTCATTTGTATTTAAATAATGGTTAGAAAAAAAAGAAATTAAACATATATCATACCCTTTTACTCCAAAGGTAGATGTATCATCCATATGAAAAGTAATACTATCCTCTTTATAAAAGCAGGGTCCAAATCTTATGTTATCTTGGTTTGAAACAATAAAATGATGGTAAGGGATGAGATATTCATTAACTAGATGTTTAAACTGCTTTGAATCTGTAACCTTAACAGTAAAAAATAATATATCAAAATAAACCTCTGTAAAATCCTTGAGGCCTTCATCATAAGTCATCCTACGAGCACGTTGTTGAGGGATAAATATATGGGAATATTCTAAACCCAATCTGTCGCACTAGAATAATCATCATCATAACATTCAAATGTTACGTACAAAGGAAATTGGTTAAGCTGAGTGAAAACTAAAATGAATAACTCTTTTTATATCCTCGTTTGAGTATGAAAGCTGCCATACATTTTTAGGTTTTGGGTTTACAATAAATTCTTCTATGTCCACATAATAAGGTTTGATTCCAAAATACATTTGTTTGTTCATATTAACTCTCCCAGAAACAAATTAACGTCATACTCCTGCTTATCTTTAAAGTATAAACTAAATCTCTATATAAAAAAACGTTCATCTGATAGGATGAACGTTTTCAGGTTTGAATATTATCTACCACACTAACAATTATCTTTCCCTTTGCATGTCCTTCACCAAGGTAGCGTATAGCTTCTTTCACTTGATTTAGATTATACCGTCTATCAATTACAGGTAGTAAATTACCTTCCATATAAAGTTTTGTTAAAGCATCTTGATCCTTCTTATTTGGTTTATGTACAAGAACTTTCAGCGTCTTATTTTCTGTTTTTGCAAACAAAGGCCCTAGACATAATAATTGGATGATTAGTGATAACGACCCTCCAACCATAACATATGTACCATTAGGATTTAATACTCGCTTGCAATTAAATATGGACCGCGTACCAACAACATCGAGAATTAAATCATACGACTTATCCAATTGGGTAAAGTCTTCTTTCTTATAATCAATGACATAATTTGCCCCTAATGACTTTAGCATATTAAGCTTTTGGGTGCTATCCACACAGGTTACCTCAGCACCATGTAATTTTGCCAGCTGCAAGGCGAACGTGCCCACTCCCCCACCGGCACCATTAATTAAAACAGTTTGCCTTTTTGTATTCTGGCGGCCAATACGTAATCCTTGCAAGGCGAGCACAGCTGCTTGCGGAATGGCGGCCGCTTGATCAAATGTCATACTAGCTGGTTTTATGGACATTGCATCTTCATGTACACACACATACTCTGCGAAACCGCCCCAGCCACACCAAGATATGTCCCCAAATACTTCATCTCCTGCTACAAGGTGCTTTACATGACTGCCAACCGCTTCGACCCTGCCAGATATGTCCGCTCCCAGTATCCTGTGTTTCGGTTTTATCATTCCCCCCAAACGGGTTAAAAACGGTTTACCTCTTAATAGATCCCAGTCCCACGAATTTACGGATACAGCATGAACTTTAACCAGTACTTCATTATTCTGAGGATACGGAATGTCTATTTCATTGAGTTCAAGCTCATCTGTCGTTCCATATTTTTCATATATTATCGCCTTCATGAAGAAATCTCCTTTTAAGAATTTATTCGTACAAAACAATTCTTTATATGCCATTAGAGAGTTTATGAACATGAAGTATAAAATATATGTCTTGTTGAAATAAAAGGGATTTCAACATCTATTGCATTAACACAAGAAAAAATTTTCTTTATTTAATACCCGAATGCTACCACTATAGTACCTTAATAAAATGGCGCTGTTTCAGTTAATTGTTTATAAAACGATGAACAGTGGCAGGGGGGGAACTTGTTTTTTCTTTTTCTGTTCTAATAACACAGTAACAGGTATTAGTTATGACCAATGTATATGAACTTTTTCAAACTACACATGCTATGAAATGTACTCGAGGCCATACCTTAACTTTCCCCTCATTTTCGCCAATACATGAAGGATTATAATTGATTTTGTATTTTTTGTTGGAGTGGTTAAATATACAAGGCTTTACCTCCTACGATTTTCTTTTAGTATCCTTCTTCCTTAAACTACCGAGTTAGCATAATAGTTAGTTTCACGCTAATCTTTTGTTTCAAATACCAAACCACATCACCTGCTTCCTTTTTACTTTTTTGATACTTAATATTGATTTCCCTTGCAATGGAAAAATTACTTCTTGCTCTTTCCAGATAGCTGGTGAGTTTAATTCGAAAATTATATTAAAAATCACTTGTTGCAAAAAATGCAATCAAGTGATTTTTTCCTTTCTATTTGTAATATTATAGGGTTTGGTACTATATGTTGATGCGGAAGTTTATCCTTATAAATCTAAAATTCTCATCACAATAGAGTGGTTTCAAGAGCATTACTTAACATAGTATCAAAACTTTCAAATGACTCCATTAAAGTTCCTGAAGGCTTATCAAGTTCAACATATAAACCTTCTTTTTGATCATAACAATACCATGCTGTATCAGAATCACCAAAAAATATATACTGTTTTTGCCAATCATTTTCATGCCAAAGCTCATTAGTTTCAATAAACCCATGGATGTCTTCTTTTACTTCTCTATCAAGTAAGTTTTCATCAACACCATATATTACTAAACCATTAAAATCTAATCCGTTTATGTTCTTTAGAAATTCAATATACGAGCTAGGTAATACAACATCGCCTAATTCATCCTTAATTTTATGATTCATTTTAATAATTTCAGCATCTGCTACTGGACTTCTAAGTGAAGAACCATACTTTTCTTCTATTTTTCTAATATCGTCCAAAAATTTCGTCCATTGGAACATATCTACTCTTCCCTTCTTTCAAAAGGTTTTGGCGGGTGTATCTCATCTTTATACATAGGTCAATTTATTGTAATACTTTGTTTTGGTGATAAGCCTTTATTCAAAGAGTTTTGTTCATTAGTAACCGATTTATGAAAAGTATCATTATTTATCAGTACTAAGTTAGCAAAATCATTTGTTCCTCCATCATCTAAAGGTAAATTGTGATGTACTTGCCAATCCTTTATATAACAGTGCCTGTTACGTAGTTTTCTAACTAACATTCTGTCACTATCCAGTCCGACTGTTCCATAAGAAATGGTCTTGCATATATTACAGGAATGCTGCCATATTTGTGACATAAGAAAGTAATACAAAATAAGGAGTAGAAATACATCTACTCCTTTTGCTTGCTTTTTCAATATTTATTATTTTAAACGTTATATAAACCACCATCAATAGTATAGGAAGATGAAGTAACGTAAGAAGATTCATCTGATAGTAAAAATGCAATTACATTTGCCACTTCTTCAGGTTCACCATATCGTTTCATCGGAACAGCATCATTATATGCATGTTTTGCAGCTTCAGCATCTTCTGAAACATTGGATTCAATATTACGCATCATTTGAGTATTAATGACACCTGGGTTAACAGTATTCACACGGACATTATAGGTTGCTGCTTCTAGGGCTGCTACTTTATTAATACCCACTACAGCATGTTTGGATGAATTATATAATACCATACTTGGTGCTCCAGTAAACCCAGCTACAGATGATGTATTAACAATAGAGCCAGCATTCTGTTGTTTCATCACAGGCAAAACATGTTTAAGACCAAATAACACACCTTTAACATTAATACCATAGACAAAATCAAAATCTTTTTCTGTTATTTCTTCAATTAGTTTAGCTGGTCCTTCAACTCCTGCATTATTAACAAAACCATCAATTCGACCAAATTTAGCAATTGTTTGGTCTACATAATTTTTAACATTCTCTTCATTCGATACGTCAGTTTGTACAACTAAACTATTATTTTCCGTTAATTGAAGCTCTGCTTGTACCGATTCAATTGCTTCATTGTTTAAATCAACTAGTACTACCTTTGCCCCACCATTCGCTACTTTTTTCACTACTTCTTTCCCTATACCGCCTGCTGCTCCTGTTACAATAATAACTTTGTCTTTAAAATTCATGTTTAAATCCCCTTTTTATATATTTTGAATTGCGATATCTCAAATTAATAATAACATAGGTTATTTTAAATAACCAATAATTCAACTCAGATATTTATCATTATCAAAATTCATAATGTTAATTATTGATGTTTGTGTTTTCTTTTTCGAGTTAATGTGTTGAATCTACATAAAGATTTTTATTACCTTTGAATATTAAAAGATCCAAGAAATAAAAAACTAGGATTGTTACATAAGAAAAGGAGCTGCCGCAGCAGCTCCTTTTAAATATCACCAATATTTCCTTTTTTCACAGGTCTTATAAAAACTCCTAATTTGACTATAAGTTTAAACATCCAATAAAAGATAAATAAAAGCCCAAACGAGATAACTGAAAACAGCATTCCACCATGATAAACTGGAATATCTGCAGGAAAACCAAAATAATAATCTCCAAAGCTATTTTCAAATCGATAACCTAGGCTGGGACTACAGCAAAAATTATAGTTGATATAAAACTAACTATTGATAATTTTACTTTTTTAGCATTAAATTTATTTTAAATTAAAAATGCTACTATTGCTAAACCGTTTATTAACAATCCAATAATCAAATCAATCACGCTAAAATCTCCTCGTTTTTTGCCACCAATTTATACTTTCTAAATTATTATAGAAAAAATACCCATTATTAACATAATTTTATATTAAACTATATTCCTACCATTTTCTATTTAATACAAGTCTTCCCCCCCCTCTTATTACAGGTAAAATTTCTTGAATTAACCCACTAAATGCAGTCTTATTATATGGTTTCTAATACATATGTACTGGTCCTATTTTATTATTATTTCAAAAAATTGATTGACATCATATAAAATTTAACAAAGAATGAAATGGTAGAGTAATCCATATAATAAATATTCATGCATAATGAACAAAGGGTGATTAAGCCATTGAGAAACATATTTACTATTTACAAAAATGATTGGATACGAATTTTCCAAGCTCCTGTTGCTTTATTTTTAATCATTGCATTAATGATATTGCCTTCCCTCTATGCTTGGTTTAACTTGAAGGCTTCTTGGGATCCATATTCCAACACAAGCGGAATTAAGATTGCTATAACCAATGAGGATGAAGGGGCTGTTATTCGTGATAAGGAAGTTCATATTGGGGATGAGATTGTTGCAACCTTAAAAGCGAATGATAAGCTTGGCTGGACATTTGTCAGCAAAAAAGAAGCTGATGAAGGGGTCAAAAAAGGTACTTATTACGCAAGTCTCTATATACCGGAAGACTTTTCTGAGAAAATAGGTACGGTGTTAGAGGATAAACAAATAAAACCTGAAATTGAATATACGGTCAACGAGAAATTGAATGCCATTGCTCCAAAAATGACTTCCAGCGGTGCTTCCACTATTGTACAGTCTGTAAAGGAAAGCTTCGTGGAAACAGTCAGCGAATCTGTTCTGACTATCTTTAATGATGCGGGAATTAAATTAGAAGAAGAACTACCTACTATTCGTAATATCGAAAGTAAAATCTTCACACTAGAGGGTGATATTCCTCAAATGGATGCTTTATCTGAGAAGATTTTAAATCTAGAGGAAAAAATACCTGAAATAGATGAACAAGCGCAAAAACTTTTAGCGTTAGAATCAGCTATTCCACAATTAAATGAAGCATCTGAAAATATTTTGTTATTAGAAGAAAAACTACCAGAACTTGAAAAAGTAGGCGAAGGTATTCTTCTGCTTCAGGAAAAAGCTCCTGAAATCGAAAAAGTTGCAGGAAAAGTAACTGAATTAGAAACTCATTTTTCCGAAATTAGTGATACTGTTTCAAAAGCTGTCACTAATGTCGAAAAGATGCAAGAATTTATTACAACTGCAAGTGGCTCTTTAGAAGAAATAGAACAAGGCATTACTAATGGGCAACAAATAGCAGAAGTTCTTCCTGATTTTATGGAAGAAAATCAGGAAGCTTTTAATACAATAGGACCTGTATATAAACAAAACCTGCTCTTATATCAAAAAACAGCGGATGCTGTACATCAGTATGCAACTTTAGTTAAAAGTGGTTCACTATCTGATCAAGAAATAACAGAAAAAGCGTCCCTATTAAAGGCACAAGTACAAACAAGTATAGACAGCCTAAATCGTTCCATTGTTTTATTTACGACATTAAACACTGCTACTACAAATGGGCAGTCAACACTACAACAAGAAATAACGGACTTGCAATCTTTGCAAACAAATTTTAATAAAGAAAAAGAATTACTTGGTACTATCCAAGAAAATAAAGAAGCAACAGAGTTGTTAACATTATCTCAAGAAGCTATTAATCTGAGCACTACAATGCTTAATCGTTATGATACGCAAACAGCACCTAGCATTAATAATGCCCTAGATGCACTGAAAGAAGCGACACAAAATGCTGGGGAAGATTTAAAAAGTGCTCAAGAGAACTTACCGAAACTTAAAGAAATTTTAGTTACTACAAAAGATTCACTCACTCTTGCACAGGAAAATTTATCAAAACTTCAAAACAATCTACCTGCAATTGAAAAAGAGGTTAAAGAAGTTTCTAGCATCATTCAAGATAATATTGATGATGTTTTAGAAGGAATAGATAAAGCGGCAGACTTCTATACAGACACATTTCCATCCTTAGAAGAGAAAGTGCATGTAGCAGCGGACTTTGTGCGTAATGACCTTCCTGAAGCAGAAAAACAACTTTCTAAGGTTGCGTCCATCATTAGAAATGATTTGCCGGGATTGGAAGATTCTGTTCATAAGGTTGCAAATCTAGTTCGAGAGGAATTACCAGGCCTAAAGGACACCCTTACTAATACAGCAGATTCTATTCGGGATTTTGAAGATAATTATGATCTTGGTGAAATTATCTCTCTGTTAAAAAATGATATTAATGAAGAAAGTGATTTTATGGCAAACCCAGTTGTTTTAGATGAACATTCTCTATTTCCAATACCTAACTACGGGTCTGCCAATTCACCATTCTACACAACACTAAGTTTATGGGTTGGAGGATTATTACTGATTTCCTTGCTGCGTGTGGATGTCAGAGATCCAGAAGGAATTTATACTTCTAATCAAATCTATTTTGGTAGAGGTTTAACTTTTCTAACGATTGGATTATTTCAAAGTCTGATTGTTACATTAGGAGATATATTCATCTTAAAAGCCTATGTAGCCAATCCAACCGCTTTTGTATTGTCCAGTATTCTTATCAGCATGGTTTTCATGACTATTGTGTATACATTAGTTTCGGTTTTCGGTAATATCGGAAAAGGAATCGCCATCATCTTCCTTGTATTACAACTATCAGGTGCAGGTGGAACATTCCCGATTCAAGTTGCTCCACCATTCTTCCAAGCCATAAATCCTTTCTTGCCATTTACGTATGCAATTAACTTATTACGTGAAACAGTTGGTGGAATGGTAAATGAAACAGTTTTTCATACTGTAAGCATGTTGCTCCTGTTTGGTGTGGTTGCAATAATAATTGCCGTTTTCCTGAAAAAACCACTTGCTAATGCTACGAAAAAAACGGCAGAAAAAGCTAGATCAAGCGAAATTATTCACTAATGGAAAAGTGATGTTTAGAAAAAGAATGAAGGCTGTATTTTAAACCTGTAGTCGAAACACTTTAAATTTGTGTTTCATCTACAGGTTTTTTCAGCTTATATAGGATAATATACGCAGTTTTGCGCCCCCTTATGGTATAGTTGGTTCGGGATACCTACCATCTTTGACTTTCCTGCAAATTATAAGTGTGGGAAATAGCCAAAAGTATAGCTCTCTTTTTTAAGTATTATGATTAAATAATTTCACTCTTTTTAGTTTCTATATACACTAATTCCTTAAATACACAGTTACACGCAAATAAATAAATGAGCTTACACTTAAGAACAAGCGTTAATCACTCTTAGAATGAATTTAAATATTATAAAAACAGACTAATCCCTCTTTCAATAAAAATTAAACCCACACCAAGTAACCTGGCATGAGTTTCAATAAACTACTATCATATATATTCAATTTCTTAACAGTCACCCTAGAATCCTCTTAATCCTTATCTCAATAATTACTTGAAGTATTCGATAATAACTTATTCTGAGTATGAATTTACCGGCAGCCCTAATCCTAAATTCCCTCGTAATGTATTACTTTCATACGCCGTTCGATAGATTCCTCTAGCTTGCAGTTCAGGAATGACATAGGTAACAAAGTCTGTTAGTGAATCTGGCAAAAGCGCAGGCATGATATTGAATCCATCAGCAGCACCGTCTCTAACCCATTCTTCCATCTTATCAGCAATTTGAGTTGGGGTTCCAATGGCTATATGATGTCCCCGCGAACCTGCTACCCACTGATAAGTCTGACGTAATGTCCAGTTTTCTTCTTTTGCTTTCTTTAGTATCATTTCATGCTTGCTTTGGATAGCATTAACAGTCTCTGGAAGTTTGATATCTGTAAATTCTGTATCGAGCGGAATGCCTGCAAAGTCTATGTCGCCGAAGTATCTGCCTAAAATAGCAAGTCCAGCTTTAGGTATGATCAACTCTTGCAATGCTTCATATTTTTCTTGGGCTTCTGCTTCCGTCGCTCCTACTATAGGCATTAATCCTGGCATAATACTTACATCGCTTTTCTTTCGGTTGAAAATCTCCATTTGACCTTTTAGGTCATTGTAAAAGGTAATTGCATCCTCTTTATTTGCTTGAGCAGTAAAGACAATCTCCGCATATTTAGCTGCGAATCGCTGACCATCACCTGATGACCCCGCTTGTACAATGACTGGATGACCTTGAGGCGATCTTGATACATTTAGCGGCCCTCTAACAGAGAAGAATTCACCTTGATGGTTGATTTGATGAAACTTGCTTGTATCAATAAACTGTCCTGACTCTTTATCAATCACTAATGTGTCTTCTTCCCACGAATCCCATAGCTTCTTGGATACTTCCATAAACTCTGTTGCTCTTCTATAGCGGGCACTGTGTTCTAAATGCTCTGTCTTATTGAAGTTTTCTGCAGTGGAAGCTAGTGATGTCGTAACAACATTCCAACCTGCACGTCCTGCGCTTATATGATCCAATGATGCAAACTTTCGAGCAACATGAAAAGGTTCTTCATATGTAGTGGATGCTGTTGCAACTAAGCCTATACGGTTAGTTACGGACGCTAAATAGGCTAACAACGTCATTGGCTCAAATCTAGTTAGAATGTTTGGATGTGAATTTTCATCAACAGACAAGCTATCTGCTAAAAATAATAGGTCAAATAACCCTTTTTCTGCAGTCTGTGCGATATCTTTAAAATATGTTAGATTCATAGATGCATTCGGTACAGCATGTGGATGTCTCCATGAAGCAACATGGTGACCTGTTCCAGCTAGAAACAAACCCAATTTCACCTTTTTTGGTTGTTCGTTCATGTTGATTTTCCTCCTTTGCTTTTTAACCCTTTTGACAAAAATAAAATCCTTCTTCTATCTGCAGAAGAAAGATCATAACTAGAAGAACAGTACTTCGCAAACATAAATTCGTCGTTTACGCTTGCGAAGCATTTACTTTTATTCAAAAACCGTCCTGTTCAAAACAGTTAGCCGACATCATTATTTCTTATTCAATACATTTACTGCTAGATTAGCAAAATACTCAGACGCAACTTTAATCGCGTCTTCCTTTAAATCAAATTGTGGATGATGCCATTCCTGCGGTCCATCTACACCCATCCAAACAAAAAAGCCTGGAATGTATGTTTGATAAAACGCAAAGTCCTCTCCACCGGCACTAGGCACAGCATCGACAACATTATAGCCAGCTTCGACAGCAGTAGCGCGAACAATTCCCTCCAAGTTGGCATGATTATTAACTACTGGTAAATAATCATCCCAAATAAACTCAACAGAACCGCCATTTCCTTGAGCAATCGATTCTGCTAAGTTTTTCATTAGACCAGGAATCGCTGCTCGTGCTTCAGGCTGGAATGTCCGAACTGTCCCTTCAAGCATTACAACGTCAGGAATGACATTCCATGTGTTTCCTCCATGGATACTTGTAATACTAATGACCGCATTATCAAACAAATTCAGTCTTCTAGCAATAATAGTTTGGACAGAGGTTACATATTGACTAGCAATAACAATAGGATCAATCGCGTTATGAGGAATACCCGCATGCCCGCCTACACCATGGAAATTAATCTTAAATTTATCGACACTTGCCATTAATCCCCCTGATTTTACACCAATAGTACCTACTGGCAAATCCGGTTTATTATGCATTCCGAAAATAGAAGAAACTCCTTCTAATGCTCCTTTTTCGACAGCAAGCTTCGCGCCTTGGGCAACTTCCTCTGCTGCTTGGAAAATAAATCTCACTGTTCCGTGCAGGTTATCCTTCTGCTCATTTAAAAGAATCGCCGCTCCTAATATGGAAACAGTATGGAAATCATGACCACATGCATGCATTTTTCCGTCTGTTTTCGATTTAAACGGTACCTTTGTTTCTTCTTTAATTGGCAAGGCATCAATGTCTGAGCGGATTGCAATAGTCGGTCCAGCAAACGCACCCTTAACTTCCGCCACAACACCTGTTTCTAAATCAAGAGGTAGAATGGATATATTGTGTTCTTGTAACCACTTTTTAATATGAGCAGTTGTATTAAATTCTTCAAAAGCAAGCTCTGGATTTTCATGTAAATATCTTCTTTTTCCAATTAAGTCTTCTAATAGTTCATGAGACATTTTCATGATTATTATTCATCTCTTTCCAGTGTTTTTAAAAATTGTTTCGTTCGTGGATTTTTTGGATTATGGAATAATTCCTTTGGATCATTCTCCTCGACAATATTTCCGTCTGCCATGAAGATGACACGGTTTGCTACTTCTTCAGCAAATTTCATTTCATGTGTAACAATAATCATTGTCGTGTTTTGTTTAGCAATATTTTTAATAACTTGAAGTACTTCAGAAACCCATTCAGGGTCAAGGGCAGATGTTGGTTCATCAAACAGAATGGCATTCGGGTTTACAGCAAGCGCACGGGCAATCCCGACACGCTGCTGCTGACCGCCAGATAATGTAGACGGATATTGATGGAATTTATCCTCAAGCCCTACCTTTATTAACAGCTCTTTACCAATTTTCTCTGCCTCTTGCTTATCCATTTTCTTGGCAACAATTAGTGCTTCCGTTACATTTTGCAAAGCTGTTTTATTTTTAAACAAATTATAGTTTTGGAAAACCATCGCTGTTTCCTGTCGCAAATTATGGACGTCTTTTCGTCCCATTTTAGCTACATCTACATTTGTTTCTCCAATATGGATAGTGCCTTCATCTGGTACTTCTAATAAATTTAAGCAGCGGAGTAATGTTGATTTCCCTGATCCAGACGGTCCAATAATGGCCAATACATCGCCACGATCGACGTGTAAATCAACACCATTTAAAACGGTATTTTTACCGAAACTCTTTTTCAAGTTTTTTACAGATATCATAGTAAGACTCCTTTAACTGATATACGGTTTTTCCATTCGCTTTTCGATTACTTGTTGGATTAAAGTAACTATTATAATTAGAATCCAATAAAGCAATGCCAATGCTAAGTATGTTTCAAAGAATTTTAAGGAGCTTGCTGCTAATATCTTTCCTTGTGCAAATAATTCAACGATACCTAATGTAAAAGCTAGGGAAGTCTCTTTAATTAGACCAATAAAAACGTTGCTGCTCGCTGGAATCGCATTACGAGTTGCTTGTGGTAATACGACCCTGCGCAAAGCTTGTGCCCTCGTCATTCCAACAGATAAACAAGCCTCTACTTGCCCTTTATCGACAGAGTTTAATGCTGCTCGGAAAATTTCCGCTAAAAACGCCGATTGCTTTAAGCTGAGTCCCAAAATAGCTGCTGTAACTGCGGTCATTCCAGTTAGAGCTGGGAAGATTTGCGGCAATCCGTAATAGATTAAAAACAGCTGTACTAATGTTGGAATTGCACGGAAAAATGAAATATAAATGGTTGCAAGCTGCTTTAAAACAGGTATATTCGACCTAGTAATCAAAGCAAGTATTAAGCCGCCAATAACAGAAAAGAACATGGATATGACAGCAAGAAATAAGGTGAATGGTATTAATTTCAATAGCGCCGGAAAAATTTCTATAAAGTAACCAAAATCAAGTTCAAGATTCATTTTGTTCCTCCAAATTATTCCTTAACTGTGATGTCTTCACCGGCAAAGTATTTTTTAGATAGTTCTGCTAATGTTCCATCCTCACGTAATTTCTTAATTTCTGCATTAAATGCTTCTGCTAATTTCTCACCATCTTCTGTTTTTGCGAATGGGAAAGAAACATCTTCGTACACAAATGGGTCACCAACAAACTTCAATGGTAGATCGCCTTTATCAATCTCAGCAATTAAAGATGATTTTGAGTTAACATAGCCATCGACACGATTGTTGATTGCGTCATTCATTGCGCCATCGCGTGTTTCATAAGTTTTTGCGATAATTTCAGGATCAAAATTTTCTAGATTTACAACATTATTAGAGCCTAAAACGCCAGAAACTGTTTTCCCTTTTAAATCATCTAAACTATCAAAATCATTGTCCTTGTTTGTAACAATTGTAGCCCCAGCATAAGCATATGGCTCAGAGAAATTATATTTTGCTTTTCTTTCTTCCGTTACAGCAACGAAGTTTGCAACAGTATCAATTTTCCCTGTTTCTAATTGTCCCATTAAACCTGCGAAGTCCGTTTTAACCCACTCCACATCATAGCCTAAGTTTGCAGCAATCTTTTCAAATACTTCTACGTCAAATCCAATTAATTTACCATCTTCTTCATAGCCGTTCGGATAACTTTGTGCCGTTGATCCTGCACGAAGAACTTTCTTTTTGCTATCCCCTGATTCTTCATTTCCACTTCCGCAAGCTGCTAATAACAACATAACTGCCATAGTAATAACTACAAGTAATTTCTTTTTCATGATGTCTCCTACCTTTTCTTATATGTTTTTGCTAATAATAGTTTTTCTAAATAGATTGTTACATGTCCTTTACCTAAATCGGACTCTCCAACCTTTTCATAGCCACGCTTTAGATACATGTCTGCAAGCCAAGGATGCTCCTTTGCTGTGCCTAATGAAACAGAAGGACAATGAAGCGTGTCTCGCAAGTAATCATTTTCAATGAAATCTAAGAGTTTTGATGCATAACCCTTGCGTTTAAACTCAGGAGCAACAGCAACCCACCAAATATGCGGTATTTCATATGGCCCATGATGGCTGCTCCATGGCATACGGATAGAAGCAGTCGCTACCATCTCGTCGCCATCCTTCATATAAAAACATATATTTTCATTGACATTTTTTTCTACTAGCTGCTCATCAGCAGTGGCTGCTGCAAAATTAATGCCAAGCTCACGGATGGAAGTATAACCGCGTAGTGATAAATCTAGTAATGCTTTGATATCCTTATTAGTAGCTTGATGAAAGGTCAAATTACTCAACTAATAACCCTCCATTCTTAATAGATTGAATAACCTCATCTACCTTTTGGCTTGCAAGACCAGTATACTGACTTGGATCTAGCAGCTGATTAATCTGTTCTTTCGACAGCACCGAGCCTACTTTCTCATTTGCTGACAGAAGTTCTTTAAATGGGACTTTTTGTTCGACTGACTCCATAGAGATTTGATACACAAGGTGATGAGCAGTTTGCTTCCCAACCTTTTCAGATAATGCAAACATGACACGTTCTGACAGGACAAGACCACCTTGCATTTCCAAGTTTCTCATCATATTTTCAGGTTTTACTACTAATCCTTCAAGAACAGTGATTGTGCTTTTCAACTGAGAAGAAAGATATAAGCAAATTTCAGGTAAAGCAATCCATTCACTTCTCCAGCTCATTGCATCTCGCTCATGCTCCATCACTAATGATTCATGGAGCAATGCAACACTATGCAAAATAGGTTTCGTTAAGCTTGCGATACCTTCAAAAATAGCCGGGTTGCGTTTATGAGGCATTGTAGTTGAGCCAACATTTCCTGTTTTAAATGGCTCCTCTACCTCATCAATTTCTGTACGCATTAAATTATAAAATTCATTCCCTAACTTCCCTAGAGATCCACTTATCAAACCAAGTACAGAACCATATTCAGAAACTCTATCACGAGAGGAATGCCAACAAATATCTGGGGTATCCAATTCTAGAATTTCTAATGCTCTTGCTTCTACTTTAGGACCAATACTGCCTAATGCTGCGTAGGTTCCGACCCCTCCTGCTAGCACACCAGTAAAGACTCTCGTTTCAACAGCCTGTAATCTTTCTAAATGACGTTCAAACTCACTTAATACTACTGCCATCTTAAAGCCGAACGTTGTTGGTAATCCTTGCATTCCGTGTGTTCTTCCAGGCATTGGCGTATCTTTATAGGTAGAAGCTAATCCAATTAAAAGCTCCGCTACTTTCTTAATATCTCGTTTAAGTATGTGATTTGCTTCTTTCAACTGAAGTATCATACCTGTGTCCGTTACATCCTGAGTAGTTACTCCATAATGAACAAATTCACCATACTCACCAGAAAGTGATTGCAAGTGATTAACAGTTGCCATTAATGAATGTTTTAGCTTCGCAGCCTCTGCTGCTATTTTGTCAATTTCGAAGTTTTCTATTTTTGCAGCATCTTTTATCACACTTCCCGCTTTTTCGGGAATAACTCCTAGTTCACTTTCCGCCAACGCTAATCCAGCTTCAACATCAAGAATTTTCTGTAATCTATTTTCATCATTCCATACAGCACGCATTTCCTCTGTACTAAAGTTATTTTGCAACATTTTTAAGTCTAAAACATGTGAACCCATTTTTGTTAACACTCCCATGTTGAAATCCAGAATATACTAGTTAGTCCTTTAACTCATAAAATATATAATTCCTATGTTTATAGTGTGAATTATAACATAGTGTTTTTAACTTGCAACAATTTATTTAAAATTGAAAATGTACATATAAATTGGAAACGATTTAAAATGGAAACAGCTTCTAATTAACTACTAGAAACTGCCAATCTGTTAGTTTATAACCTAAAACAAGCAAGTTGCTAAAGCCGTTACCAACCCAAGCATAGTTGCCTATTAGTTAATTCTATAGGTTATAATATCTTGCTTTATCAAATCATCTATTAAAATCTTTTTATATTTTTCCAAGCTTCTATTATAAAAGGAAAAATTCATTATTTATCTTCTACAACTTAGCCTATCATGAAAATAATTATGTTACAATTTAAACATCTGATAATTCAGATACTTTTGATAAAAAAATGTAGGAGGTAGGTATTATGACTAATAAAAAAAATATTTACGTAAAAATCTATCGAGGGATTACGATTAAGTAATCTAACTACTTAGCGTTTTCCCAAATTCTGAAAGGGGAAAATAATTTGAACCAAACATTGCTAATCATCGATGCCCAGCAAGAAATAATTGATGGCAATCAAGAAGAAGGAGTAGTTTTTAATAAAGAACAACTGATTAAAAATATAAATTTATTAATCAAAAAGGCGGCAGAAGCAAATGTCTCCGTATTATTTGTAAGAGATTCAGAAGTTGCAGGAGGTGTAGGGAGCGGATTTCAAGTTCACAATGAAATTAATGTGCCTTCTGATCCAATCTTCTTTGATAAGACTGCAACGAATCCCTTTCATGGGACAAATCTTTTGAAGCATCTGAAATCACAAAACATAAAACATATCGTTATTGCTGGTTGTAAAACACAGCATTGCATAGATACAGCCGTTAGAACAGCCACTGTCAATGGCTTTGACGTTACATTAGTAGGCGACGCCCATTCAACAACAGACAATGATTTTTTACGTGCAGAACAAATTATAAATCACCATAATGATACTCTTCATGGCCATTACAATGTTGATCACTTTTCAATTGTCAGGAATTCAGTGGAAGACTTGTATACACCATCACATGATTCTTACAGAGAATAGTAAAACGAGTTTAAGTGCAGAAGCATGTTTATCTAAAACAATTGAAAAGCGAGGAATATAATAATGGCTTTGGAAATGAGAAAAGAATGTGAACGCTGTACTTCTTTATTAGCGGAAAGCTCAATTGCTTATATTTGTGTTCACGAATGTACATTTTGCGAACCTTGTACAGAAAATATGAAACAAATTTGCCCAAACTGTGGCGGAGAACTAGTTAGAAGACCTAGAAAACAATTAAATAGATAATCATCTTTCCTGGATAAGCAGAGATTTTTCTCTGCTTATTTTTTTGAACATAAACTGATTCTTATTTTTTATTAGTCGTGTATATGGGAGCCTTTCTAGCTTTTGGTACATTGTACTCCTCTCCCCTCTTTGAACCATGTTGCACTAATAACATACACGGCTACACCTTTTTAGATTACCCTCGCTTGATTAAGTTCATTTCTATCCTCCTTTTCAATAACTAAAACTTTCAAGTTCTTAAAATTCTAAATTATTCCAGTATGTGGTATCTTTATTTTAAATAATTAGAGAAAGGAAAAAACAATGGAAATCAAATCATTAACTTTACACTCAAATAATTTAGTAGAAACAAAGATGTTCTATACTAAAACGCTTGGTTTTACTTTAGTTGATGAGGATGACAATAATTTTCAAATAATGGTAGGCTCAAGCAAATTAACGTTTACTAATCAGAGTGCTTCGAATAACCCATTTTATCATTTTGCATTTAATATTCCCGCTAATAAATTTAGCGAAGCGAAACAATGGACTAAGGAGAGATTAAATTTATTAACTGAAAATGGAGAAGATGAAGTTGATTTCTCTCATCTACCTGCCCATGTTTATTTCTATGATCCTTCTGGTAATATAGTTGAATTTATTGCAAGATATGGGATAAACTCCAATAGTAACCTTCCATTTACTCCAGAAAGTATCCTTAATATTTCTGAAATTGGTCTTGTCGTTGAAGATGTAATGCAAACTGGCCAAAAAATGATTAATAACGGGATTTTTGAACGAGATAATAATTCAATTAGTGATAAATATTTAAACTTTATGGGGAAAAAACATAAAGGGATATTTGTTATATTAGCTCAACCAGATAGAAAATGGCTTTTTTCAGAAAAATATTCGGCTATTTTCCCACTGGAAATAGTATTAGATAATAATAAAATATTAATAGTTAATACAAAGAATGAATTTCTAATAAAAGAATAACGCTTCATATTAATACGATATTAAGGAAGTAGTTTGTTGCATTAAAATGGTCTTCTAAATCTAACTTGAGTTAGCTAAAAACCCCCATAAATATTAGAGATTAAATTGTTAATAATACGGGAGGGACAGAATGAAAAAACCACCTCTTTTTATTGCAGCTACTATCGTATTGTTTTTAATTGGCTGCAGTAAAACTAATCATTCCAATGCTGATTTTCAAGGAGTCATTCTTGCAGTAGGTGATCAAAGTATCATTGTAGGAGAAGAAGATGTTAATCCTGAAGCTTCCTATGAATCGTATGAGGTTTTACTCGATGATAATACAGTATTTAATGGTGATATTTCTAGTATGAAGCAGTTAAAGGATGAATTTGTAGAAGATAAAAAATTTGATGTTTGTTTATGGGTAAAAGAAAAAGTCGAAAATAATCATATCAATAATAAAGTAGTAACCAAATTAAGGATAAATAAATAATGCACAAATAAATTGGAAACAATCAGCGCAAACAGCCTGATTGTTTTTTCTGCTTAAATATATCTTCTTGACGTGCGTTTCTATTATCCAATTCTTTCATCATGCCTTAGCCATTTTTTTTATTCTCAAAGGATTTTTGGAACAGCGATTTAAGGATAGCAGTTAATAGCCACCCTCTTTTAATTTAAGAAAATATACTTTCACTAATCATATAGGAACCGATTCCTATATAAAAATTTGTACTAACAAAAACCAAAAAACTGCTCCTTTAACAAGGTAATATATTTCGGAAAAATAAATAATGACAAAATTCGACACCCTTTGTATACTCACATTAAACGGGGCAAACCTAATGAAAATTAGGGGCGCAAAGCTATAGGGACTAAGGTGATGCCAAGCTATGTCAGCCAGCTGCCGTTCACAATAAATAAGGAGTGAATGAGAAATGAAAAAGTTAGCAATTGGTGTTTTGGCAACGTCCTTGATTTTTTCTCAAGGGTTACAAACTGAGGCATAGAAAAGTACAGTTGTCGATAAAGATAAAAACGGGATAGCAGATGACTGGCAAAAGAAATACAAGCTTGGGAATGGAAAAGCTGCAGCTAAAAAAGATCCTGATAAAGATGGATTATCTAACGTGCTCGAATACCAGCTTAACTCAAATCCAATTAAAAAGGATACTGATGGGGATAAGATTTCTGACAGCAACGAAGATAAGGATAAAGATGGACTTATAAACGGTCTAGAAGTTAAATGGAAGCTCAATCCGTTAAAAGCAGATACAGATAATGATGGAATCATTGATTCACAAGAAGATGAAGATGGTGACAATCTCACAAACAAAGAGGAAATCTACGTGGGTACTAGCTTAACATTAGTAGATACAGACAAAGATGGACTTAATGACGGAAATGAAGATACAGATAAGGATAAATTAACTAATAGCATTGAATTTGACCTTGGATATAATCCTAAAGATAAAGACAGTGACAATGACGGAATCAAAGATGCTGATGAAGACTTAGATAAAGATGGTATACGCAACAGTTATGAATTGGACGAGCTAAAAGTTGTGTTATTGAATGAAAACGACAAAGAGTTTAAGATTCAATTCAAGCTTGGCAAAAAATCTAAGTTAATGGTAAAGGATAATATCGGCATTCCAAATGCAAATACTTTCTTCTCACAATTTACGACTGGTTTGACACATACTGCAACTGATGAAGAACTTATTAATAAAATTAAAGAAATTACAGGATTACAATCCTTTATTAAAATCAGTATTAAAGCAAAATTTGCAAACGGACAAGAACTGAAGGTAGAGCAAGAATATGCAGCGGTTGACACTAGCGGTGATGCTTCTACAGACAGCTCAATCGATGAGACAGAGGATTTAGATTAATAATAAAAAAGGCATATGCTGATATCCAGTATATGCCTTTTTGTTTATAGCAAGTGAGTATCCTGTAATACTAGTCTAAGGCTGATAAATTAAATTCAAAAGTTAAGATATTGTTAATTTACTTTGTATACTATTGTATAAAATTCCTAAACTGTTACACTTTTGCTTATAAATTCAGATTGAAAAGAGAGAGCAAATGAAGAATAGCAAACATTATAAGGGATTTAAATCTCTTTTAGAAATCCTATTGGTTTCTAGTAAACTTGGATTTACTTCTTTTGGGGGACCTATTGCTCACCTTGGCTACTTTCATAATGAATATATCCGTAAAAGAAAATGGATGGATGAAAAAAGTTATGCTGACTTAGTAGCTTTATGTCAGTTCTTACCCGGACCAGCTAGCAGTCAAGTTGGAATTGGCATTGGTGTTTTACGGGGAGGCATTCTTGGAGGTATTGTTTCGTTTATTGGTTTTACACTTCCCTCTGTTTTAGCATTAATAATTTTTGCTTTACTTCTCCGAGGAAGGTTTGTGGGTGAAGCTGACTGGATACATGGTCTAAAAATTGTCGCAGTCGCAGTTGTTGCTCAAGCTATATTAGGAATGGCAAAAAGTTTAACCCCAGATTTAAAGAGAAAAACAATTGCTTTACTTTCATTAGTTGGAACACTAATCTGGCAATCTGTATTTACTCAAATAGGCGTTATACTCCTATCAGCGATTATCGGCTTTCTTTTATATAGAAGCCATCCAGATAACAACTATAATACAAAACTACAGTTTCCCATTTCTAAATGGCTCTCCATTTGTTGTTTGATTGTTTTTTTTAGTTTACTGTTTCTTTTAGCTTTGTTAAGAGAAATAACATCATCGAATTGGATAGCCATATTTGATAGTTTTTACCGTTCAGGATCATTAGTCTTTGGTGGTGGACATGTTGTTTTGCCATTACTTCAAAATGAACTTATCCCTGCTGGTTGGTTAAATAAAGGTGAATTTTCAGCAGGATATGGTGCTGCCCAAGCTGTTCCTGGTCCATTATTTACTTTTGCTGCATATCTCGGGACTGTTATATATGGATGGCAAGGTGGTTTATTCGCTACATTTGCAATTTTCCTGCCGGGTTTCTTGCTCATAGTGGGGTTCTTACCATTTTGGGATTTATTACGGCGTAATCCAAAAATAAACGGCGCCCTAATGGGTGTAAATGCCGCAGTTGTGGGGATTTTAATTGCAGCCTTTTATGATCCAATATGGACTAGCTCCATACTTTCTCCCCGTGATTTTGCTTTGGCAGCAATACTGTTTAGTCTGCTAGTATATTGGAAAGTTCCTCCATGGGTAATAGTTATTACTGGGGCAATCGGCGGCTCTCTTATTGTATAACTATTGCTCACTAAGTGCTGCTATAAAAAGCTAATCCTTCACTGTTGTAAGGATTAGCTCTAACATTTATTGAGTTGTTACATTGTCTAGATAAAGCGATGTTTGACCACTAATGTTAGCTGAACTTGTAAACTGAACACCCACCTCCTTAATGTCATTGATATTAGAGATAGTAGTTAAATCAAGTGTTAGAGACGTATCAGAAGATATTTTTGTTGCTCCACTATCGAACCATTTCCAGTCTCCACCCGTTTTAACATATAGTTTTGCACTTATTCCATTGCCGACATTTCCCCAGTTTGCATGTTTAACAGTAGCTTTCAACTTAGATTTCCCACTAAAGTTCAAACTTTGGGATAGGGATAAATAATGGATGGAATTTGAAGATAGTTGGACATCAGCTTTTAATGACTGTTTGCCTCCTGCTGCCCATTCTGTTGTAGGCCAAGGTCCACCCGCGATATTTGATCCAGTCCAGTTTTGATTACCGCTTTCAAAATCATACAATATATTATTTGTTCCTGCTGAGCTACCGAATACTCCGCTTAGTTTTGAAGTGGCTTTTAACCCATTTTCCCCATTAACAACCGTATTACCCCAATCAGTTAAACTGTTACCAGACCAATCGTTGCTTAAATCCAGATAGCTCCAATCAGTGCTATTTCCTTTCCAAGACCATGCAAGCCAACCGACATTTTTTTGCTGTGAATAACTCATGATGGTTGTTTCATCTACATCTCCATTTGTATGTTTTTGTCCGAACTCTCCTATTATTAAAGCTAATCCTTGGTTTAAGACACCATCAATATTTGACTTAACAGTTGCTGCATCCCCACCAGCGTACTCATACATATGTATGGAGAACATTGTATTCTTCAATGGATCCGCATTAAATACCTCTTTTCCATAATTATGAATGGAAGCTGGGTATTGTCCCCATCCAGCAGAATCAATTATTAGAGTATGATTTAAGCCTGCATTCCGTAACTTTGGAATAGCTTGTTTATAACCAGCTGCCCATGCCGCACCATCCCAAGTACCATACCATTCATTCGCAATGTTTATTATCACTTTATCTTCTTTGCCTATCAATGTGTCTTTTAAGCTGATCCAATAATCGACTGCACGATTTAAAGATTCCACATCGTCTTTTCCTGTTGCGTCATGAACTTCCAGAATTGCAATCAGTTTATTTTTTTCTGCCAATGACAAAAGGCTTTTAACAGTATTAATATCATCTTTGGTGTATTGTCCACCATCAGATAAAACAATTCTTACTGTGTTTGCTCCAGTTGCTGCTATTGCTGGAATAGCAGCTGCTGAATCTTCTTTAAACCAAGAATGAGCATGATTTACACCTCTCATAATAAACGGTTTACCCGTAGCATCATATAAAGTGGTACCGCTTACATAAAATCCCGAAGCAGCACTTGCTTTTGAATCAGTAATAAACAAAGCAGAAGTAACTAACAGTAAAATTAGAATAAAACTTGATAATTTTTTCACAACCAATCCCCCAATATTTTAAAATTTTTATTTTAACTCTTTCTTTTTTTACATATACCTCCTTTCTATAAAAAAGTAAGAGTTAAAAGCATAAGAGTAAAGCAATTTATTCTAATTATTAATTTATCGATTAAGTAATTATAAAGTAATAATAACATTAATTCATAATTAAACAATTTATTTCCATCAATTTTTCCCAAATGAATAATAAGACCTAAAGAGTCTGAAGGCTATCCATTTAGGCGTTTAGATCTGTGTAATATAAAAATTATATGAATCTTATCACTGGTGTTTTTCTACTATGCAGCTAATCAACTAAATTACTTACTTTGTTAATTAATTTACTTAAACCAGCCTGTCATTTAATCTCATAAAAAAATCATTCCCCATCATTAAAGGAATGCTCTACTTTTTTTATCCGATATTACAAGAATGCTGCCATTTTCCTGATAAAAAGAACTGCAAATAAATGCAGCTCTTTTAAAGATTCAGAATGAGGTTAATTTATTTGAGCCGCTTCCCTTCAACAGCTAACATATACATCATTAATGATTCAGCATCCCTAACCATCCATTCTCGATATTCATTTTCTGCCCTTAGGTATTCTTTTTCCGTTATGAAACCGTCTCTTACCATTTGAACTCCTCTACTTGCAGCAGTATCTGCCCAAATTCCAATGCGAGTTTGGAATTCAGGATGAGGTTTCGTTGTTAGCTCGTGTTGGGGAGTTATGGTAATTTCTCCAATTCCTATTTTCTGAAACATATTGGGGAGATTATCGGCAATCGAATTGTCCATACCTGCTTCCGAACGCCATTTCAAATAGGCAGAGTAGAAGGCAAGCATACTTGAGGGCGGCTGTGGCTGCCAATTAATTTTCTCATGATTGTAATCCACAATGATTAGACGACCTCCTATTTTAGTAGCAGAAGTCAGTTTTTTTAATGCTTTTAATGGTTCCGATAACCAAATTAAAACCCTTGATGCAGTAACGATGTCAAATTCTTGATCATAGGGGAGATTATAGATATCACCTGTTTCAAAGAACAATCCTGGTGTTTCGCCATAAGCTTGACGGGCTTTTTTTATTAGATTCGGATTGCTATCGATCCCTACCACGCGACCATTAGGACCCACTTCTTCTGCAATTCCATATGTTATTGATCCTGTGCCACAGCCCACATCGAGAATTGTCATACCTTCAGTCAGTATTTCCTTAAGCCTTTCGTGAGAGTTTGCTAACGTTCTAGAATCTAGAACATTAGTTAACTTTCCTGATAACACAGCCCTATTTCGCGCCATCTTTGTATCCATATAACTTCCCCTTCCCACCAACTAAATGTTAATTCCACTGCTTTTATTTTATCAATTATTATTAAGTACTCTAATAAATTATAAGTGCCAATTTAATTCCAGAATGGAATGGATGAGGTTTCACAAGAAATTTAAGCTTATTCTTTTAAGTAAAACAGCAGTGCATTTTTTCACAAGTGTCTGTTTTTTACTTTCATCATTAAAGGAATAATCCCTAATTACATAAAAAACAGCCACATAATAGTAGCTGTCTCCATGTAAAATTCATATTGGTTTTAAATTTACTTTTGATAACAACAATGATAAATGAAAATAAATATTTGATGCAATGATTCCTATTATTGAAAATATAATGGCATCTTTAATAAGGAAAGAGTGAGACCCTATAATTAAAAATAGAACACCAGCAAGAATACCAGCTACTGAATACATTCCCAAAACGAGAAAATATCTTACCTTTTTTGATTCTATTACTATGTTTTCCATACCAACATCTATAAGTAGTGATACCGGTATTCCTATAAAGTAATAAAATGGACCAAAAGAAACCAAAATCAGGTGCATAGAAAATACAAGAATATAATACTGCAAATAAAACAACAGATAGTGTGGCTGTTAAGAACCTTTTCATTACTACACTCTCCATGAATCAAAACTATTACAATAAAACAGTTGGTAAAATAAGCACCACTATTGTACCAGACTTATCAATCTATTGTAAGTGGTTGTTATGTTCCTTGTTCTACTATTTTAGATGGCCCTCTTCACTTATTACAGCCAGATAGTTCTATAATAAGGGCAACACCAACACCTTAAGAGATGACAATATGTATATGAATGCACCTTAGCAATACATAAATTACCCCCACCACATTGCACAAACAAATAATGACCACATTGATACAAAGGTTCCTACTGTTCCAAAAACAAAAATGTATAAAAGACTGTATTTTTTTTCAACTTTTTTTAATTTTATCATCCAAAATCCTATTACGGGAGTAACTAAGCATATACTTATGCTAATTACAGTAATTATAGTTAAGTAATAAATGCTATCTGTCGTATTAATTATCCCCTCAAGAAAATAGGCTAGTGATTGTCCATATACTCCTAATGCTGTTGCAGTAATTATTAACAGCCATAAAACTAAGTGACTCTTTTGCATTAAACTTTTCTCCTTGTGTAATTTTTATATAAAAGTATAATATTACACCAATGATAACATAAGTATTAGCGATTAGGGATGTTTTATATATATTTTTTACTCAATCTCATTTATAACATGAAAAAACCACCAAATAAGGTGGTTAGTGAATTTTTTTACTTAACTAAAAAACGAAAATAAAGTGCTAATACGTAATTACCTAAAATAAATATCGCATATATTTTAAACGTAAATGCAAAGAACCCTTTTTTCTTAAAATTTAATAACAGATAAAGAATTGATATTATTAATACAAGTATGTATGTAGGTGCTAAAACTAACTTTGAATATAGATCCGGAGTAGTCATTTTTTTCTCTTCATCCTAATATTTGAGTAAATTCCCTTTTGTTTGTATGTGTGTTTATTATATCTCTAAACTGCTTCGTTTAGATACTTAAATTTATTGACATTCTTATTGCACTAATCTCCCTCAATTATAAACACCTTAACTCTTAAAACTTAGGCCTCATGGGAAATCCTCTTCTTCTTCACAAAAATAAAATAGGTGTACCAGGATCATGGAACACCTTTAAGAAGGTCTGTTAATGAAGGCTTCACCTAATATAGGATATTATCCCTTTTTCATTATGGATACGCCACTTATCCAATTCTTGCTGATTTTTTGTTGTGAAGAATTACGCTTACGCTAACCATTCATTTGCAGCTTCAGAAAAGACATAAAAATCAAGGCATTAATCCTTCTTGGATTAGTGCCCCGCTACCTTAAAAAATCAACTTTTATTTTATAGGCATAGTGTATGACACAGAAATATCATTGCTTTCTTGTATTTTCGTAAATATCTCATGAAGAATTTCTAATGCTCTTTCATTAGATTCATACTTCCCTAAAGCTTTATTCCATTCATTTGAACTGCCTACTATTTTTTTTCCTTCTACAGTAACCTCTTTTACACTTATCAAACTTTGTTTATCCTGAGAAAAAATCCATAACATAGTAAAACCATCCCTTTCATTTACACAGCATTTGCTGTATTTTTAAATACGTATGAGAATTTTTAAAGTTTCACTATTAAACTATCCTACACAGATTGTTTCACAAGGACAGGCCCCTGCCTTTTCAAAAGCATAGTCACTCTTTTATAATCTTCTCTAATCATTATAGGGTTTAGCAATAATCACCTCAGCCTCCTTTTATACCAATTTTTAACATTTAGAATACACCGTTTTATTGGTAAAAATTACAATAATTTGATAAAATTACTCATAGGTGATTAAATGACTGTTCTAAGGAAGGAAAAACAAAATAATTTTGTATGCATTATAATTAGTGCATGCATTTATTGCTGTAATTGTAGTGTTGTATATTTCTAGACATCATCCTAATACATTTAGTTTAGATAAAGTGGTAATTTGCTATTTAATAGTTATTGCCGGAAGCATTGTAGCCTTTATTTTATCTTTTAAAAACAGGATAAACTCTGCCCTGTTTGTTGTTAGCATATTATCAAGTCCTGTTTTAATTGTGATAATGTCAATCATTACATTTCTTTTAGCATTGGCAAATGGAATTTCAGAACCGTAATAGTATTAAAAAGGTGATTAGACTGTACTGTAACCCATTTTTTAGGTATCTAAGGAGGTGTAAAAAAATATGAGTGAACAGACTCAGGAAATTAGAAAAGGTTTTAACCCAATTGCACTTACTGTTATTTTACTTGTTTTAGCATTTATAGTGTTCTCTGTTTTTCGATACTTTCCCAATGTACATATGCTGGTTAGTATAACCCTATATTTTATAATCGACATTGGGTTTATAGTAGCAATGATATTAGGAATAAAAACGAAAGATAAGCCAATCATGGTTTTCAGTATTATTTCTAATTCCATCTTTTTTGTACTGTTATCTTTGTTTACTTTTTTGCTGTTAGTAGCATATGGGATAGGAGGACCATAAAAGTCTCTACTTGGAGGCTTTTTTGTGCTTATTTATGGGTAAATCCTTACAAACAATTTCACTTATAAGTAAGCTCCTTTACCAACAAGAATATAATCCAGCTTATTATAAAAAAATCCAGCTATTCACAGCTGGATTTATTGGAATTGGTATTATTTAAGTACATTTCTTCACAAGGTTCTCTGTATTAATATTAACTTTTATACTTTTTTATAGTAAACTTTCTTCTAATGTTTTCATTTCATAGAAGTATCCTTGTTTGTTCATAAGCTCTTGATAGGAACCGGATTCTATAATATTTCCTTGGTCCATTACAATAATTAGATCCATTCTGTCTAATCCTTGCAGCCTATGACTGATTAGTATTAAAGTATCCTCTTTTGCATATTCGAAAAGTCGCTGATAAATACTTTGTTCTGTCAGTGCATCTAATGATGAAGTGGGCTCATCTAATAACCACAGATGTCCTTTCTTTAGGAAAGCTCTAGCAATGGCTAATCGCTGTTTTTCTCCTCCTGAAAGATTTTCACCGTTTTCTAATACTTGCTGATCTAATGAAAATTGTTCAAGATTTACGTTAGTTAAGGCAGCTTTCAACTGATCATCTGTAAGTTCAGCTCCAGCTAATTTTAGATTTTCTCGGATGGTACCATAAAAGAAATGATTTTCCTGCAACACTACCTTTGCTTGTTCCCAGATTGCTTCGCCTGCAATACTTGCTGTATCTTGTTTATCCCAGAATACTTTACCGTTTTGAACTTGTAGTAACTTTAAGGCAATTTGCAGTAATGTGGATTTTCCAGAACCACTTGCACCTACAATTGCTACTTTCGATTTAGATGGTATCGTTAATGAAAGATTAGGGATTGTTGTCCGCCAATCGCCTTGGTGTGTAAACTGGATTTCTTTAAAGTGTAGTGATGGGGCATTATCCGGTAATTTAAATATAGTCGCCTTAGTCTCATTAACCTGTATGTCTGGGTCTTCTACTACATCATATAAACGCTTGGAAGCATCACTGCTTTCTTGCATATAGATTGGAAAGACGGCCATTGGTGCTGCAGGCTCAAAGACAGTAAGGGAAACCATGACTAGCATTGCCAAAAATATCCCTTCTAATGTACCATTCGTAACTAAATATGCTCCAAAGCCTAAGACAAACCAGCTGACTACAAAGGTAATAAATCCATTAAACGATTGACTGGATATTTTATTTATATTTTCAGCTTTTTGTTGAGCAATATAGGCTTCTGATTGACTTATTAAATGATTTTGTTTTGTTTGTAATTGTTGAAATAACTTTAAATCACGAAAGCCAAACATCATTTCTGTAATATATGTGGATAATTCACCACGTTCATTTCTAACTTTGCCATTAATCTTCACTTGTCTTAAGGTAAATAGCGCTGGAATAAGGACGGTGGTCAATAAAAATCCAATTAAAAGGATTACAGCAATCTCCATTGAATAGAAGCTAGCAAAGAAAATGGTACTAATAAAAACAAGTAATAACACCATTGGTGGGTAAAAAACTCTCAGAAAGAAATTTTGTAAACTTTCTACGTCTCCAACTACACGTGCTAGTAAATCTCCACTTCTATACTTTTGAAAAACATTTGGAACAAGTGGAGTTAATTTTCCAAAAAAAGCCACTCGCAAATTACTTAAAATGGTAAATGTTGCTCTGTGGGAATAAAGACGCTCTCCGTATTTTGCCCCTGCTTTAACTAGACCTAATAATTTTACAGTTGATGTTAATACAATTAATGTATAAAAGGGAGGGGTTAAGGCCGATTTAGAAATAAGATAACCACTTGCTGCAAATAAACCTACACTACTAATTCCAGCAATAAAGCCACAGATAACCGCAATAACGATATCTTTTTTCTCTATTAAAACTAGTTTAATTACTTTTAGCAAAGCGCTCATTGTTTAGCCCCCCCTTTTTGAATGGTAACAATTTTTTTATATGCTGGGATATTCTCAACCAAGTATTCATGCGTACCAGTTGCTTGTAACTGCCCATTCTCTAGATAGAGAATCTGATCTGCATTTTTAATGGTATGCAATCGATGTGCTACCGTTATAACAGTCGCCTTTTCACTTAGCATTTCAATCGATTGCTGCAAGATACTTTCCGTAGCAAGATCAAGTCCTCGTGTTGGCTCATCAAGTAAAACTATATTCGGTTTTTTCAGAAAGGCTCTGGCAATGGATACCCTTTGTTTCTCGCCGCTGGATAATCCCCTGCCTGCTTCCCCTATTTCTGTTTGAAACCCTTTTTCTAAAGATTTTATAAGTGGTAAAAGCCCAGCCAATCTTGCAGCCTCTTCTATAGCTGTTTCGTCTACCTTATCTGTAATCCCCATTGATATATTTTCAGCTATCGTACCAGAAAAAATATAAGGGTGTTGTGAAATGTAAGAGATCTGATTTAACCAGGAAGCTTCTGTATAGTTAGTCAGCTCTCTACTATTAATTTTAACTGACCCATGATCTGGAGTTATCATTCCTGCCAATATGTTAAGTAAAGTAGATTTCCCTGTTCCACTTGCACCAACTATGGCAATCTTTTGTTTTGGCAAGAACGTAGCAGTGACCGGCTTTAATTGAAAGTCCCCAACAGGATAGGTATATCCTACTTGATCAAGGAATATAGTTGGAGGAACATCCTGCTTTGGCAGCTCTTCTTTTCCCCATAACAACAAGTTTTCTTGTTCCTCAAATTCTTCTAATACTTTTTTCGTCGCTCCCATACTTGCTCTGCCATTATGGAATGTTGTTCCTAGTTCTTTTAATGAAGTAAAAAACTCAGGAACTAATATAAGAATTAAAAAGGCCGTGAAGAATGACATGTTTTCATAAATAATCATCTGTATAGCCAATTCCAGTGCAACAATTCCTATACTTAGCATAGAGATAAGTTCCAGTGCAAAGGATTGTGTAAAAGCTATCTTTAATATATCAAGAGTTGTATCACGAAAACTTAAGCTACTCTTTTCTAATTCGTCTTTTTGACGCTTTGTTTGGTCGAATAACTTTAACGTAACAAGCCCTTTTAATGCATCTAAAAAGTTACCAGAAAAAGAAGCTAGTTTTTCTAACTTCTCTTCTGATTTTTTTTGCGTTTTAATTCCGATGATAATCATATAGATCGGAATAAAAGGAGCGGAAACTAATAGTATTAAACCTGAATTGATATGTTGTGTAAAAATGATTATTAGCACTAAAATCGGTACAAAGGTGCTCTGCATCACTTGCGGAATAAATTGACTATAAAAGCTATCCATCTCATCCACACCATCAAGCAGCATACTAACCTTTTTACCTGTTTGCCCTTTTTCTGCTAACTGAATAGAGCTACCAGCATATTTCGTTAATAATTCTTTACGCGTAGCATTCTTTACATCGCTCGCAATGGAAACACCGATACGTTTACTTAGATAATCAGAACTAGATCTAATCAATAGTATGAATAATAATAGGATAAACCATGGTATAACTGCTGAAAAGGTTTGACGATTCAAGAAGACACCATCCACTATATTCGTCATTGCGAAAGCCTGTGTAATAACGGCTATACCAAGTATTAATGTTAATCCCATTAAAAGAAAAATTCTTTTTTTATATAACCAGATGGTCTGCTTTAATTTTTGCATAATCAATTCAGCCCTTTGTTCAATCTCATTATTTTTTACCCTTCGCGTAATCTGCATCAAATAAGAACAGACGCATTAACAAAATCAGGGAAGGAACTAATAATAGCAGTCCAGCTATAAATGCAACTATAAGTGCAATTCCCATCGAAGGATTTGTAACACTATTTTCTATACTGATTTGCGGATATAGTAAATATGGAAACTTGGCCATGCCGTATCCAAAAAAGGCAAAAAGAAATTGCAGCATAATCGCTATAAAAGCAACACCATAATACTTGCCAATATACAATAGACTAATCGCAATTAAGAAAAATGCCATCGATAGACCAAAAACCCACCATAAATCAATCATATTTTCGTAATTTTGCTGATTGCGCTGACTTAAAGCTATCATGGTTGTAAGTGCCATAATAATGGTTGGTGTTGCCCAAAAAAGTGCCCATTTTCTTACTAAATGAAGTGCCGGTATATCATTTGCTCTTGATGCATAGTACGTTATAAAGCTCGCACTAATAAACAGGACAGAGACAATAGCCAAACCAACAATGCTCCAAGCCAATGGACTAGTAAATAACTCAAAGTATTTTAATGATACGTGTCCATTTTGTTCTGTAATGAATCCGCCCTCAGAAATCGTTAAGGCAACCGATAGAGAGGCTGGGATAAATAGCCCTGTTGCACCATATAGAAACATATAAATATTACTTTGTTTTGACCCATAATTTTCAAAAGCATAAAAGGAACCGCGAATAGCTATCAAAATGATGGCAAAACTTGCGGGTACAAGTAATGCTGATCCATAGTAATAGGCTGTTGATGGAAAGAATCCAACAATACCAACAAAAAAGAATACTAAAAATACATTTGTTACCTCCCAAACTGGAGATAAATAACGTGAAATAATTTTATTGATAATGTGATCTTGTTTCGTAACTTTTGCATAGTAAGCGAAAAAGCCTGCACCGAAATCTATGGATGCCACTATTAGATATCCATATAAAAATATCCATAATACACTAATCCCAATTACTTCATAGCTCATTTTTTATCCCCCTTATTAAGTTCAGGGTAGTATTTCTCTAATTCGAGTTCCACAGGCTTATCTTTAAATAATTTCCTTAAAGTAAGGACAAATAGGGTTCCAAGCACTAAGTATAGTGCTAAAAATAAGAAAAACATGTGAACAATATAGGGAGATTTAGTTGCTGCCTCTTCCACTGTCATATATCCTCTTAAAATCCATGGCTGTCTGCCCAGCTCTGCAAATACCCAGCCAAATTCGACTGCTAACATCGCAAGTGGGCCTCCTAAAGCGAGTAACCATAATACAAACTTGTTATGGACATCCCATCGTTTAAATCTACTTAACACTAGATATAGGAATGAAATTCCTAATAAGAAAAAGCCAATCATAACCATCAAATCAAACAAATAGTGAATGATTAATGGTGGTCGCTCACCTTCTGGGGTTTCCTCAAGACCTAGTACCTCACTCGTAAAATCACCATGAGCTAAAAAGCTTAGAAAACCTGGGACTCGAATAGCTCCAACGACTTCATTGTCTTCATTTAACCATCCAAACAGAACTAGATCGGCATTTCCCTCTGTTTCAAAGTGCCACTCTGCAGCTGCTAATTTTTCTGACTGGTGCTTAGCTAGATACTTTGCTGATAAATCTCCACCTAATGCAGTTAGCATAGAGAACACAAACATAGAAATAACAGTCATTTTTAATGCTTTCTTATGATATTCTGCAGCACCTTTCTTTTTTAATAGTGCAAACGCAGCAATGGTAGCTAAAATTGCAGCAACTGTTAAATATGAACCTCCTAAGACGTGAAAAACTCTTGTTGGAGTTGACGGGTTTAACATTGCTTGCAATGGATTTACAGCAGTAAACTCACCATTCACCATTGTAAATCCGTCTGGTGAATTCATAAATGAATTCACTGTACTAATGAATACTGCGGACATACCTGCACCGATGATGACAGGTAAAGATAATAACCAGTGTGTATATTTCCCTTTAAATCGGTCCCAAGTATATAAATAAATCCCCAGGAAAATTGCTTCAAAGAAAAATGCAAAGACTTCCATAAACAGCGGCAATGCAATTACATTACCTGCAAGCTCCATAAAGTTAGGCCATACTAAAGATAGCTGTAAGGCTATAGCCGTCCCTGTAACCACACCTATAGCTACAGATATTACAAAACCACGGGACCAGCGTTTAGCTAATAATTCATAATGTTTGTCTTTCTTTTTAATTCCAATAAATTCAGCTAAAGAAATAAATAATGGTACTCCTACACCTAATGTAGCAAAAACAATATGAAAAATTAGAGTCATAGCAGTAATTAATCTGCTTACCGTAACTGTATCAAACTCCATTTTCACCCTCCTCAAAATGTAATTTTATGTGAAATAATGAACAAGTTATTGCATACTTTGTTACTCTTTGCACAATAAAATGTATCATTCCTTCATTTTCATTTAAAAAACCACATATCCACCTTTTTAATTCATCGTAGTATATGTATTTCTTTTTCTATTTCCACTATATTTATAATGTTAACATGGATTTCTATAAAAATTTATGTCCATTTTTCGAAGGATTTTTTTCCCAAATGACAATATTTAAATAACATATTATTTCGAATTATTAATTTAAAGTTCTGATAGAGAATAATGTTGATGTTCCTTTTTTAACTATCGGGGTAGTTAGTGGAAGAAGGGTTAATTAATTTCTATAATGAATTAGAGATAAAAAAGCAAGAAAATAGTGATGTAATCAATAGAGGATTATGTTAATAGAAAGGTGCCAGGAGATGAAAAAATCAATACAAAGTAGATTCATTGGAGTGTTTACATATAATGACGATTTAAAAGTATATGAGGCAAATGAAGGGAAAATACATTGGAAATTAGATATAAGAAATGAATTGGTTGATGTAGATGAGATGTTGAAAAAAGCAGAAAAACTTTTTTCATGTATAGAAGAATTTGATAAAAATGCAAAAGTATCCATAGCAGAGAAATTGATTGATTATAAAAATGATTTTTGGCCCGAGTATGATGAGGATGATGAAAATTTAAATTGGGATGCTGTAGATGCAGGGGAATATGATATAACAAAAGAAAATTTTCAGGAAGCAATTACCCTTTATGACATCGAAATTAGAGCAAATGAAATTTACTGTGAATATGATGATGGAGATTTATTTGTTGGGCATAGAATACATGCTTACTTTGATAATAATTATGTGTTATTAAGGGCTGATGTATAGAAATAATTTTATTTTTTAAATTTTTTTGTGACAAACACTAAAGTCTTGGTCTTTTCTATTAAAATAAACATCAAAAATGACCTTTATCAGAGCCAATTTAATAGATTTTACCAATAATCCTTTTAAACAAACAAAAAGCATGAGAACAAGTCTCATGCTTCCTTAATTTTATAGCTCTTCCCCATTTGTTGCAATTACATTTTTGTACCAGTCAAATGATTTTTTCTTGCTGCGTTCTAATGTTCCGCTGCCGTCGTCATGCTTGTCAACGTAAATAAAACCGTAGCGTTTAGACATTTCGCCTGTTGATGCACTTACTAGGTCGATACAGCCCCATGGTGTATAACCCATTAGCTCTACTCCATCTTGAACTGCCTCTCCCATTGCTTTTATATGTTCACGCAAGTAGTCAATGCGGTAATCATCGTTAATCGTTCCGTCTGCTTCTACTTTATCATAAGCACCTAAACCATTTTCGACAACGAATAGAGGTTTTTCATAACGATCATATAGTTGGTTTAGAGAAATTCTTAATCCAGTTGGATCAATTTCCCAGCCCCAATCACTTGCTTTCAAGAAGGAATTTTTTATTCCGCCTAGGATGTTACCTTGGCCCACTTCTTCTGGTTTCTTGTCTTTCTTTTCTGTACGAGACATATAGTAGCTGAGTGCAACATAGTCAACTGTATGCTCCTTAATTAGCTCTAAGTCGCCTTCTTTAATATCTAGTTCAATTCCATGTTCTTTAAAATAGCGCTTAATGAATGCTGGATAATGACCTCGCACTTGCACATCTCCACAGAAGTAGTTGAAGATTTGTTCTTCTTGCAATGCGAAAAGAACGTTCTCTGGGTTTGAATCTACAGAGTAAGTTGGCAGGTAAACAAGCATGCAGCCAATTTGTGCACCTGGAATGATTTCATGACAAAGCTGAACCGCTCTTGCACTTGCTACAAATTGATGGTGATATGCTTGGAATGTTGGCTGGTAGCGGTCTTCTTCACTTTGAATCGCAAATCCTAAACCAAGGATTGGCATATGTAGACTGCTGTTAATTTCATTGAATGTCATCCAGTATTTTACTTTATCTTTGTAACGGTTGAATAGTACTGTTACATATCTCTCAAAGAATGTTACTAACTCACGGCTTCTCCAACCACCGTATTCTTTTACTAGATGAATTGGCAATTCATAGTGAGAAATTGTCACAACTGGCTCAATATTGTATTTTAATAGCTCATCAAACACTCGATCATAGAATGCTAAGCCTTCTTCGTTTGGCGTAAGTTCATTGCCATTAGGAAAGATTCTGGACCAAGCGATGGACATACGGAAAGTTTTGAATCCCATTTCAGCGAAAAGGGCAATATCCTCTTTGTAACGGTGGTAAAAGTCAATTGCTTCATGGTTTGGGTACGTATATTTCTCTGTGTCTAGTTCAAAATCAAAGCCTGGATCTGAAAGCACTTTTAATCGAACTTTCCCGCCTGGAAGCACGTCTGGTGTGTTTAAGCCTTTTCCACCTTCATTTGAGGCACCTTCTAATTGGTTTGCTGCAGTTGCTCCTCCCCAAAGAAATCCTTCTGGGAACTTAAATGTTGATGTCATGTTTATTTCCTCCTTTATATGAAGGAGAGAATAGTGTATCACTCTCTCCTTATTCACATTGCTTTAAACGATAACCGTTAATAGTTTTTCGGATTGGACAATATTTTCTTCACTTGTTCCAACGACTTCTACATACTCACTTGTATTAGTGACAATCACTGGCGTTGTTACTGGATAACCAGCTTCTTTAATTTTCTCAATATCAAACTCTACTAACAGATCGCCTTGCTTTACTACATCATCTTGCTTAACATGCGGTGTATAGTATTGACCATTCAATTGAACAGTATTGATGCCTATATGAATTAATATTTCTGCTCCATCTGTTGAAGTAATACCTATCGCATGACCTGTCGGGAAAACGGTCGTAATCGTTCCATTTACTGGTGAAACAGCTTTTCCAACTGTTGGCTCAATCGCTATTCCTTTCCCCATTGCTTCTGAAGCAAATACAACATCGTCTACTTCTGATAATGGCAGTACCGTTCCTGTTAATGGGCTAGAAATTACTTCTTGTTTTATAAGTGGTTGTGCTTTTTCTTCTATTTTTTCTGCTTCTTTTTCAACTGGTTCATTCGATGCTTCTTCGTTCTTCTTTTTATCTTCAAAACCAAGCACTAGTACTAATACTAAAGCAATCACAAATGCAATGATCATTGGAATAATAAATGACACAATTGGTGTGTAAGCTGGAATTGTTAAGAAAGCTGGAAACGCAAAGGACATAGCTTTATTACCAAGAGCGCCACTTATTCCTCCTCCGATTGCACCAGCAATGGCAACGAAAGGAATTGTTCGTTTATTACGCAGCAGCAGTCCATAGATAATTGGCTCTGTTACACCTGCTAATGCTGCTGGTAAAAAAGTAGAACCAGCAACAGTTTTTACCTTCTTGTCTTTTGACTTTAAGAATATCCCCACTGCTAATCCCATTTGGGCAAACACAGCGGCGGAAAGCATAGCCATTAATGGATCATATCCTTCTGCTAAATTCTGCAGGATAAGCGGCACAAGGCCCCAGTGTAGTCCAAGTATTGTTAAGAAAGTCCAGCCTGCACCCATAACGGCACCTGCTAACCAACCACTCTTCGAACTTAAGAAGCTGATACCATCACCAATCCAGTTTCCTACATACACCCCAAATGGACCGAATGCCAGCACAGTTAATGGCACAATAATCATTAATGAAAGCATCGGCACCAAGAATAGCTGCAAGTCTTTATGAATAATTTTCTTTAAGAATTTATCTAGTAGTGCATAAATACATATAGCAATAAACACAGGGAATACAGTAGACGAATAATCCATTAGTACAACTGGAATTCCAAGGAAACTAGAAACATTACTTGTCTCTGTCATTAACCCCGTAAAGTTAGGCTCAAGTAATGCAGCCCCAATTGTTCCACCAACATAAGGATTTGCGCCAAGCTTAGTAGAAATTGTAATCCCTAAAAGAATCGGAAGGAAATAGAATACTGCATTTCCAGCCGCAGACAGAATAAAGTATGTCCCGCTTGTCTCTGATAATAACCCAGTCATTGTTAAGACTGTTAAGATTGCTTTTAACATACCTGCACCGGCAAGCGCTCCGATTAATGGGGAGAAACTTCGTGATATTACTTCAAAAATTTGCGCCCCAATGCCTTGTTTCGGTGCATTTTCAGATGTTTGCTCCGAACTGCCAATATTAGCGATCTTGTTTATTTCTTTATATACTTCTGGAACATGACTTCCAACAACCACTTGAAACTGTCCGCCACTTTCTACAACACTAAGCACCCCGTCTAAGTTTTGCAGTGCTTCTTTATTCGCCTTGCTGCTATCGTTTAATTTAAAACGTAAGCGTGTTGCACAGTGAACAAGGCTTGAGATATTTTCTTCTTTTCCGACTAAATCAACTATGTCGTTAGCAAGTTTATTGTAGCTCATTTTCTTTTCTCCTTTTTATTTAATACACTTATATTCATTTCCCTGTTGACGTGAAATTTTCCAACAAAAAAAACCTAAATCAAAACATCTCTGTTTGATTTAGGTTTTGCCCGCAAGGTTACAACCCTATTTGTCATTATTGCTTTTGACAACTCGTTCTATATGGATCGTTAAATAGATCATTTCTTCATCTGTTAACACATAAGTATACATGCTTTCGATAAATTTCTTTATTTTCAGCGCACATTTATGTGCTTCCGGGTATTTCATCTGAATTACTTGATATAAATCATCATCTGTAGAGCTGTTATAGTGATTTCCTTTCACTAAACGCTGCGCAAAAAACTTGAGATGGGTAATAAATCGATAGAAATGCAGGGAATTCTCATTGAAATCAATTTTAAAGTGATACCTGACAAGTGTTAAAATTTCCTGCATAATCTTTGTCATATCATGAACAACTGGCATCTCTTCATTCAATTCAGCGTTGATGAAGTGAAGTGCCAAGAAGCCTGCTTCATCTTCTGGCAATATTACACCAAATTGATCACAAATCATATTCAATGCTTCTAATCCTACCTCATACTCATCTCTATACAGCTGTCTGATTTCCCATAGTAATCCGTTTTTTATAGGAAGGTGGTTCTTAAATCGATCCACTGCATAATAAATATGGTCCGTTAAATGAATATAAATGCTTTCGTTTAATTTCTTACCAAGCTTCATCTTCGCATATGCAATAATCTTCTCCGATAATTGCATATATTCAATCGGCATATCAGCAATCAAGGTTTTGAATTTCGTCATTATATCTTCGTTTTCTAAAGTGAAAATCTTATCGATTTGTTCTTCATCTATAAGATCACCAGCCCGCTTTTGAAAAGCTATTCCACGACCAATGATGATAATTTCTTGATTATCTTTTACAGAGATAACTGCATTATTGTTTAATATTTTCTCGATGTTCACTTTATTACCCTCCGATATATAGAGAAAAAGGCAAAACCCACCCTTTAAAAATAAGGTAATCGGTTTTGCCTGATTTAACAGTTACAATCCGTTCTGTATACGCTTCCTACATCTTATCAAACAATAATAAAAATAGCAAGTTAATTTTTATCAAGGGTACTTTAGCTCATTATTTTCCATATTAAAGAATGACTTTCCTAGCCTGTAAGAAGGCTTGGTTATTCTGAATCGTAACGTCTACATCGTAGTAACCACTTTCAAAAGAAGAGCATTTATAATCACCTGAACATCCTGTTACAAAGAATGGAGTATTAGGAAAATTGGAATGGATATTGGTTAGCTTGGAATAAAAAACATGGGCGTGATGTGTAAAGATCCCGAGGATTCTATTTCTAACATTGGCAGGAATGGCATTAAAAAAACGGTCCGTTTCTTGTCGGCTCACCACATGATCTGAGCTGACAGTATTATAAATTCCTGGTACATAAAGCGGCCAATGAGTATCGATAATATAGTAATGATTGTTATCCAGATTATTTAGGAGGTCAATGCTGTCTTGACTGAATGTTCCCGTACCATTATCGAGCCAAACATGGTGCACTAACCCTTGAGTCCTTGGAATACTCACTCTGCCTGTTAACGGGTTAAAATATTGCAGAAATAAACTTCTGCTGTCATTCCTGCTAGTATCTTCCCAGTTTCCTATCGACGTTCGGTAATATATATTTTTAGGTCCCAGATTATGGTCAACAATATTTTTAAACTGCTGATAATAACTTCGCGCTTCTGCTGTTGTAAAAGCTCCTAAAGCATGGGCGTTGTCTCCACCAAAAATGACATATCTTTTGTTCCCAGTGCTTAAAACGCGGGGGAGGAAGTTATTAAAAATACTTTGGCTATTTAAATAGCCTACATGACTATCGCCAATAACTGCTATGTTGACATTATATCCGGATGAAGCCTGTAAATTAGACTGTGTTAATGTACTAGGGTTAGAGACAGAATTACCCCTTCTTTTCTTATTCATTTTCATCACACTCTTTTTCATTATCTTCCTATATGATATTCAGTAATTTATAGTGTGCTTGTACACTTTTAAATACCTTCCCACAGCAAAATATATTCTGTGTGATATAAAGAAATATTTTTCAATATAGTTGATAATTTTGAAAGATTACTAATACTTTCATCCTTTGTAAAAGTGTTATCAAAATGATGGAGTGTATATTCGTCTAAATTACGAGCTATAGCTATTAACTGATTCGTTATGTCTGCTAATGTTTTAAAAGAAGTAGCAGTTATTATACAGATTCCTGCTAAAGCAATTCCTTTTTCTGTTGCTATCTTATTATGGAATTTATTTAAAAAATTTAAGTCATTTACAGCTAATTGCTCGAATTCTTTACTATCCGGATAAAATACTGGGATAGTACTGATTAGTTCCGTTTGACGAGGATGAGCCTCTCCTACATAACACAAAAAATCATCGTGAATATAAATAATGTCTATTATTTTATTTTTTGGTGTATGTAAAACTTTGATTTCATGAAAGTCAGTCATAAGCGAAAGCTCCTGTCTTTATTTAATCTTAACAGCATAACAAGGATGAACTATTTTAATGCTAGTCTATAAATCCTTTGCAAAGCTTTCCATGATTATGCCACTAATAACACTTGTTATAAAGTTCTAGGAACAATTCTCCCATTCAAAAAAGCACGGGTTTCCCCGTGCTTAAAAGTGTATTAAGTTTAAAGTACTCCTGCAGCGGAAATCAATATCTCAGGCTACACTCTCACATGAACGGGTGTAGTCCCATTTTCCACACCTAACTGATTCAGCCATCTGCGATAAGCTATCGTTAGGGCATCTGATTTAAGATGCAGTTCTGCTTGTAAATCCAACGGAAGCAGTTCTGGCTTTTGGCTTTGTACAATATCTAAATCTTGATAAAAGATAGTGTCTTGGAACTCAACAAATGGTTCGTCAGGCATATCTAAATCATAGTTTCTTGTTAACAGCATATATGCTTGTGATTGTTCATTATCTACTTGATTAACAATCAGTAAAATAGTTAATGCATCGTCTGAGCCTTCTGATGTCTTCGTAAAACGAGCTGTTGTTGGATTTAAGATTTCGTATACATAATCTGCATAGCCACCCTTTGAACGTCCGTCAGGATTTGGCTGATAAACAGGAATTTTGCTTGTAATATAGCGATTATCGATAAATTCTACTTTATAATCTACTACTTCCGCATGTTCCTCGTCTCCTAGTAAACCTTCATGTACGAACATAAGATGTGAAACATCAAGAAAGTTCTCAATAATTCTTGGTGCATTTGCTCCTACATCATAAGGACCACAGATGACAGTACGATGATTCTCCATGTTGAATTCTGGATAAGAAATAAGCGGTGCTGGATTGTCACCTAAATTAACCCAGATTAGACCAAGATATTCTTCACAATGATATACAGTTGCTTTTGCCTTCTTTGGAATAGCTCTTCCATTTGGAAGGGCTGGAATCTTTACACAGGCTCCAACACAATCATATTCCCACGCATGGTAAGCGCACACTAAATTTCCGTTTTTCACCTTTCCAAGCGAAAGGGCAGCGCCGCGGTGGATACATAAATCCTTAAAGGCATGAACTCCCTTTTCATTGCGGAAAATAGCGACTCTTTCTCCAAGTACAAATACTTGTTTTGGATCTTCTAATAATTCCTCTGCTTTACATACTGGATGCCATTCATTCCATAATCTATCTTGTTGCATTGTGTAAGACTCTCCTCTTTTTCTAGTTTACGTTCATGGAAACATCATTAACTTTTACTTTATCGTCTTTTTTCTGTGGAAGCACTAGGTTCAGAACTAATGCAGCAATCGCTCCGATAGCTGTTCCAGATGATACAAAATAAGTAACGATTTCTGGCAATCCAGCTAACACATCTGCAGGCATTAATACAGCGAATAATGCAAGCATAATCGGCACACCGATAACAAGCATATTTCTTTCTGTAAATGCTTCATCTTTAATAACTTTAAAACCATTCATCATGATAACAACACATAAAATCGCAAACACACCATTAATTACTACACTTGGGATACAGGCAATTAAGCTTGTAAGCTTTGGCATCATGCCAAGCAGCACTAAGATTACTCCACCAACAATAATTGGTTTACGGCTTTTCACCCCAGTTATCGCGATAATACCTGCATTAGAAGAATAACCTGTTACAGGTGTCCCCCCAAAGAAGGAACCAACGAAACAGCCTAACCCTTCCCCAAGAGCGCCGCCATTTAATCGCTTTTCATCTAGCTCTTCTCCAGTTACTTTACTGACAGTAAACCATGTTCCAGTAGTTTCAATAGTGACAATAAAGTAAACAACGACCATTACTAGAATGGCATGCAGATTAAACTCTGGCATACCGAAAGAAAATAGACCTGGCATTTGGAACCATGCTGCTTGCTTTAACGAATCAAAATGAACTAATCCAAAGAATGACGCAACAATAGAGCCAATAATAAGTGCTAAAACAACTGATACAATTTTAATATATCTCCATTTGGATTTAGCTTTTTCTCCGACATACATACAGAAGATAAGAACAGCCGCAGTAATGGTAGCTACTAGAATATTCTCTCCAAAGCTGCCTTCTGCTGTATAAATGGAGTTGATGGCACTCGGCATTAACGAAAGGCCAACAACCACTATAACCGTTCCTGCAACGATTGGCGGTATGATTTTTCTGACAACCTTGCTATAAACCTTGAGCGGATAACCTAATAAAGCAACAATTAATGCACCAGGAATTAAACTGCCAATCATGGCACCGATACCTGACGTTGTGCCAATCGCTGCTAATGCACTTAATGGGACAAAAGACGGCCCTTGCATAACTGGAAGCCTCATGGCAAATCCTGCTTGAATAATCGTGGCAATTCCGCATGCGATAAACGTCATTTGAATCAATAAGGCACTATCTGATACGGAAAAAGAAAGTAACCCGGCCAAAATAATTGGCGGAATAAATAAATCCATTGCTAATACTTGCTGTAAACCTAGAAAAATCGACTTGCCAACGGAAATTTTTTCTTTTTGTTCCGTGATAGTCTCCTTCATCTCTTTTTCCATTTCCCCATTCCCCCTATAGGTTATTAGACATTCATATAATCAAAAGTTTCTACCAGCAAAAAAGCTCGAAATACATACTTTTCCAGACAACAGAAAAGCATGTACTTCGAGCTTCATAGTTCAAAGTATCAAAAGAATAGACCTATATTCATAAGCCATTCTTTTAGCTTTTCATAGTCAGTTTATTTACGGTAAACAGGTAGAAACTTGTAGGCCATATCCCCACGATTATATGAAAAACACTATTTAATTTTGGTTTGTTACTACAATACCACGAAATTTATTAAGTTCAAGATATTTTTCAAAAATAATTTTTCTTGTTTCTTTAAATCTAGCAAAGCGATATGATTTTCTGTAGACTAGCTACTAATCATCCATTACAATGTTTATATTAACATAAAACACGAACAATAGGAAGGTGTTTATTATTAATTATACGTATATTTTTCACGGCACTGCATTCACTAGTTATTCTCCTGAAAAAGTAAATATCTTGAAAAACCATCTCTTCTTTGTAAATGCTGAAGGCTTAATCGAAAAGATTGTTAGCCCTGAAGAAGAGGATTATGCTTCCCTTTTAACTGCACACAAAGAAGATGCCAACTTTCGGCAATTAGATGAAGGCCAATATTTTTTACCTGGTTTTGTCGACTTACATGTTCACGCTCCGCAGTGGGCACAATCAGGGACTGCCCTTGATCTCCCGCTATATGATTGGCTGCATACGTATACTTTCCCCCTTGAAGCAAAATATGCAGATTTATCATTTGCTGAGACAGTATATGAAGATTTAGTTAGCACCTTACTCGCCAATGGAACTACAACTGTGCTTTATTTCGCGACAGTTCACAAAGAAGCAAGCTTATTATTAGCAGAGATTTGTGCAAAAAAAGGACAACGAGGCCTTGTAGGAAAAGTAGTGATGGATGATCCAGAACAAAATCCTCTCTATTACCGTGATGCTGATACAGAAACAGCTCTTAAAGATACAGAGGAGTTTATCCTTGCCGTACAGGAATTAGCCAAAGATGTGAAGCAAGGCGTCTACCCTGTTGTTACACCTCGCTTTATACCAAGCTGTTCAGACGAAGCGTTGAAAGGACTAGGTGATTTGGCTGCTAAATATGACACTCATATACAGTCCCATTGCAGTGAAAGTGATTGGGCACACCAATATGTAAAAGATAGATTGCAAAAAAATGACGCTTTTGCACTTAATGATTTTGGATTGCTAGGCGAAAAATCAGTTATGGCTCACTGCAATTTCCTTGATGACAACGATGCTGCATTGTTTGCAAGCACCGGCACTGCCATTAGTCATTGTCCATTATCGAACGCATATTTCGCCAACAGTGTCTTACCTTTAAAACGATTTCAAGCAATGGGAATTGATATTGGCCTTGGAACCGATATTTCAGCAGGCGCAACGCCAAGTATTTATGACAATGCAAAGCAAGCAGTCGTCTCGTCTCGCATGCTAGAAGATGGTGTCAGCACTGCACTTTCTGCAGAAGAGCGCGGTGTGCCAGATTCTCGCATTTCCATTCATGAAGCCTTTTATTTAGCTACGGCTGGCGGTGGTGAAAGCTTAAGTCTGCCTATTGGAAAAATAGCAGAAAACTATTCGTGGGACGTTCAAATTATTGATACAAAAGCGCCCGCAGCTAAGCTTCCTATTTTTAATTCAGAGGAAGAATTAGATGATATTTTCCAAAAAATACTATACCTTGTTCGTCCAGAAAACATTAAAGAAGTGTGGGTCCAAGGAGAGAAGGTTCATTCACGTTAGTAATAGAATTAGCAAAACACGAACATTCATTATCACTTGCCTGTGTTATGGGATGAGACTTCACCCCGTAAAAATAAAAAAAGAAGACAACTCTTTAATAATAGAGAGTTTGTCTTCCGTTTGAAAGGACTCTTCATAGGGTCCTTTTAAGCTTATAATCTACTTCCATCAGCTAGATTTTTTTGCAAAATTTTCTGCATAAATCTTATTTAACGCCTGTTCTGCAAGATCTGCAAAGTAATAAGCCGCCGGCAATATCGCTTCTTCATTCAGTGTATATTTTGGATGATGGAGACCATATTCACCAGATACGCCGATATTAACAAAAGCACCACGAATTAATTGCTGGTAAAAGGAAAAATCCTCTCCTCCTGATGTTGGTTCAACTTCGACTACTTTATAGCCATTTGTTTTTGCAATATGGCTCGCAAAGTTGGTCCATTCTGGATCATTATTAACAGATGGCGGGCCAGCATGCCAGATTAGTTCCCCTTTTGCGCCATATGTTTCTGTTATTCCTTTAATGACTCGCTCGATTTTTTTTCGTATCGTTTCGCGAATATCTTCCTTAAATGTCCTTACAGTGCCTTCTAAGTAAACTGTCTCAGGAATTACATTCCAAGTGTTGCCGCCGCGGATTTGTGTGACGCTGATAACGGCTGTTTCACTCGGCTTCGTTTCTCTGCTTATAACTGCTTGTAATCTTGAAATAATTTCTGAGGCAATTACGATAGGATCAATACCTTCATGTGGTCTTGCAGCATGACTGCCTTTTCCCTTTATGTTAATTTCGAACCGGTCAACTCCCGCTGTTAACACGCCTTCCTTTACACCAAGGACACCGACCTCACTAAGCGGGTCATTGTGTAGGCCAAATATTGCCTCCACTGCGTTCAAACCGCCTGAATTTATAATAGATTTGGCACCATGGCCAGTTTCTTCAGCCGGCTGGAAGATAATTCTGACTGTTCCCCGCAATCTGTCCTGCCTGTTTTTCAGCAAATAAGCGGCTCCAATTATAACAGCTGTATGGAAATCATGGCCGCATGCATGCATTACACCAGGAATAGTAGATTGGAATGAGCTGACAGCTTCCTCATTAATTGGCAAAGCATCAATATCAGCCCTGATAGCAACAACCGGCCCATCAGACTGTCCTTTAACTTCGCCAATGATACCTGTTTGCAATGGTACATCCAGCACGGAAATCCCTGCGTTTTCCAGCCATTTCTTTATCTTCTTGGAAGTTTCTATTTCTTGGTTAGAAAGTTCAGGTTCAGCATGAAGATTCCTGCGAACATCAATTAAATGACTTTCCAGTTCATTCTTATTATCGCTCACTATATTTAATCCCAATTTTCATCCTCCCTTTCCGATAAGCTGCTTTTAAGATTCCTCCAGAAATTGCTTAAGTGATTTAACTAACCCGCCGCTCCCAAATTTGACATACTTGCTGTCTGTTTGGAATTGCTCTTGTTCCCACAAATACTCTAAGTAAGCAATAACATGAATCCGTCTGCTGATGATATTATGAATTCCGTGTGAATAAAACCATTCATCAATTGTATGGTAAATCCCTTTATTTATTTTGTATTTTTCATTGCACCATTGAAAGAACCGAACTTCGGGAAAATGAAGATATTCACAATGAGCAAATGCTTCCCTTTTCTTGATTCGAAATACTTTTTTTGAGACGACAAGCCCATAATCCAGCAGCATGTGAATTCCTTCCTCCCCTGTAAGTTTATTTTTGATTAATTGGCTGTTTTTCGTATTGGCTATGCTTGTATGCTAAACCTAAATTCTCGCGGAGCGTTGTACCAGTATACTCCTTATTGTAATAGCCCTTGCTTTCCAAAATTGGCAGGATGTGTTCAATCCAATCAGACAAACCGCTGCCAAGCACTGGGGCACCGTATATGAAGCCATCTGCAGCACCACCGTCAATCCAAGCAATCAGCTGGTCTGCCACTTGCTCATATGTTCCAAAAAAAGCGCTTTTCGGGGTTGTTACTTGCAGGGCAACCTCTCTTAATGATAGGCCATTTTCCTTCGCCAGTTTTTTGATGCCGTCTGTTGTAGAACGGAAGCTGTTTGCACCGACATCCCCAATTTCAGGAAAAGGCTCATCAAGAGGAAAGGCACTGAAATCGAAATGGTCAAAGAATCTTCCTAAGTAATTTAATGCTTCTTCTATGGATACAAGATTTTGAATAGCTGCATATTTTTCTTCCGCCTCTTCAATAGTTCTGCCTGCAATCGGGTGGATGCCAGGGAAGATTTTGATGTCATCCTTGCTTCTGCCAAGCTGCTCTGCCCGATTTTTGACGTCATCATAAAAAGCCTTAGCTTGTTCAAATGAATTCGAATTAGTAAAAACAGCATCAGCGTCCTTTGCAGCAAGGTATTTCCCTGCTTCAGATGAGCCAGCTTGAAAAATAACCGGCTGACCTTGCTTTGAACGTTCGATATTTAATGGACCTTTGACAGAGAAATGCTTGCCGGTATGATTTAAGGTATGCAATTTTTCTGGATCGAAAAACTGTCCCGTTGAGCGGTCTCTTACAAATGCGTCATCGTCCCACGAATCCCACAAGCCTTTGGCCACTTGCAAGTACTCTTCGGCAATTTCGTATCTTAACGCATGGTGAGGATGATCTGCTTTACTGTAATTTTCTGCTGATCCTTCTAATGGAGAAGTAACAACATTCCAGCCTGCTCTGCCGCCGCTCAGCTTATCTAACGAAGCAAACTGGCGAGCAATCGTGAATGGTTCACTATAAGAAGTAGATACTGTCCCGACTAAACCGATATTTTTAGTAATGGTGGCAAGCGCAGATAAAATCGTCAACGGCTCAAATCGGTTCAAGAAATGAGGAATCGATTTTTCATTAATATAAAGACCATCAGCAACAAAAGCGAACGTGAACCCAGCTTCTTCTGCCTGCTTAATGATAGATTGATAATATTCGATATTTACACTAGCGTCTGCAGGAACAGATTCATCTTTCCATGCGTTCATATGTCCTCCAGGGCCGTGCAGCATAACACCAAATTGAATTTGTTTTTTCTTTGTCATCATTCTCATCCTCCATTAGCTTTTTTAAATACCAACAAATCTTGTAGGAATAGTTTTGATTATCATAAACCAAAAATTTGAAAATGTATAATTAGTATTTTTAAAGTCATGCTTTAATTTTATTAATACAGGTAACTAGACGGTTCTCAATTCCAAAAATTAGTATTTTTAAAGTCATTTATTAGTTTTTTTAATTTAACAAATCTTCTGTCAGATGTTAGCATAAGCACTAATCCTACAATACAAAGTTAAATAGTAGGAATTAAACTACACGCTACAGGGGGTATTACTTTGAAAAAAACAAAGTACAAATGGCTGTCATTATTACTTGTTGTATTCGTAATGGCTGGTTGCAGCAACAATACTGGCACAACAAGCAGTTCTGACAAAACGGACAATGAAGTTCAAGATGGAGGAACGTTGAATATCGCTTTTCAAAGTGAGCCTACCACACTTGATCCGCAAATCACCGGTAACTCTTCCGTAAAGGATGCAACAAGGAGTATCTATGAAAAGCTCGTTATTCTTGATGACAGCGGCAATGTTGTACCAGATTTAGCCGAAAAAATTGATGTAAGTGAAAATAAGAAAGTATATACATTCCAGTTGCGTAAAGGCGTAAAGTTTCATAATGACCAAGAAATGTCGGCAGATGATGTAGAAGCGTCTATTAATAGATGGATTAAGCTTTCTTCTCTCGGCAAAACAAACTTTATTGGAGCAATCGTTAAAAAAACAGGCGATTATACAGTGGAGCTCCATTTAAAAACACCTAATGTAAATACGCTTGCACTGCTCGCCGATCCAATTCCCGCAGCCGTTATTATGCCTAAAGAAATTATTGAAAATGCGCCAGATGAAGGGGCAACAGAATATATAGGAACAGGACCATACAAAGTGAAGGAATGGAAACAAAATCAATATTTAGTTTTAGAAAAATTTGCTGACTACTCTTCAGATGGCAGAGAACTAAAAAAAGAACCACATCTAGATGAAATTAAAATCAGTTTTATTACCGATGAATCTACAAGAATCTCTGGATTGACGACTGGACAATTTGATATTGCATTAGGAATATCCAGTGATAATGCACAGCAAGTCGAAGGGGCACAGACTGCTACCCTTGAATCAGCGCCTGGCGGTTTCTTAGGTCTTTTTTATAATTCACAAGAAGGATTTTTCAAAGACTTAAACGCAAGAAAAGCAGTCAATGCGGTCATAAATGCTGAAGACATCCTGTCCAGCTCTTATGGAAGTTCTGATTTCTATGAGTTAACTTCTTCTATTGTTAATAAGCAATTCCCGAACTATTACAGTGAAGCTGGCAGTTCAGCATATAATCAGCATGATCAAGATAAAGCAAAGCAATATTTGAAAGAAGCTGGCTATAAAGGCGAAGAAATCAAGATTTTGACTTCCCGTGACTATCAGGACCAATATAATACCGCTGTGGTTGTCCAACAGGAATTAGAGGATATTGGTGTCAATGTAAAACTGGAAGTATATGATTGGGCAACATTCGGTGAAAAATTAACGGATACAAGTAGCTGGGATCTTTACCCTGTTGATTGGGCTGCACGCTCCACGATTTTCCAAGGCTTTTGGACTTCATATGGTGCGCCTGTTGAAGAATCAACTAAATATTTAGAAGCTATTAAGGCTGCTGACAATGTGGAGGACGCCAGACCTGCGATTGATGCTGCCCAAAAGTATGTGTGGGATACACTGCCATTTACTTTAATTGGACATAAAGTTGCCTTAAATGCTGTTACCAATAAAGTAGACGGCTATGAGTTCAATCTTGGACCTGTCTTTTATAATATCAGTCTAAAAAACAATTAATACAACTTAAGAAGCAAGACTTGTGCTTACTTACTCCTGTCTTGCTTCTTCTATTTTAATTATCAATTTTGAAAGGAAGATTTCATGGGCGGATATATTATAAGACGGCTTTTGTCACTCATTCCCGTACTGTTAGTCGTTGCTGTCGTTGTTTTTCTAATCATCCATATAACGCCAGGTAACCCTGCCATGATTATTTTAGGAGAAGGTGCAACTCCTGAGCAAATAGCAGAACTTAATCAAAAACTCGGTCTTGATAAACCGTTGTTGGCTCAATTTTTCATTTGGCTCACTAATATCGCACAAGGTGATCTTGGCACTTCTTATTTTCTCGGAAAGCCAGTTCTTACAGCATTTTTGGAAAATGCCGGTCCGACGCTTTCTCTCGCTGTTCTTTCCCAACTTATCGGTGTCAGCATCGCCCTTTTATTTGGGATAACTGCAGCTAAAAACCAAGGACGGGTTAAAGATGATTTGATTTCCGGAACTAGTTTAATCGGAATTTCGATACCTAGCTTTCTATTAGGCTCATTTCTGATTATGATTTTTGCGGTTCAGCTGAAAATCCTGCCAGTATCAGGCTATGCTCCTTTAAGTCAAGGAATCTGGGAGCATCTAAAGTATCTTATTTTGCCTTCGATAACTCTTGGAACGATTCAAGCCGCACTTATTACGAGAATGACAAGGTCCTCCCTTCTTGATACTTTATCGGAAAATTTCATCAAGACAGCAAAGGCGAAAGGTGTCAGTGAAAAGGCCATTTTGTTAAAGCATACTCTGAGGGTCGCCTTTCTCCCGATTTTAACTGTGATTGGCGAATCCTTCGCAGGGCTTGTCACTGGAGCTGCTGTTACCGAATCACTATTTAATATTCCCGGTCTTGGCCAGCTGATTGTCTCGTCCATTAATCGCCGTGATTATGCAGTCATACAAGGAGCTGTGTTGATGATAACAGTTGTCTATGTACTGATGAACCTGCTCGTTGATTTGTTATATGCCGTAATTGATCCACGGGTTCGGAATTCTTATCAAGTCTAAGAAAGGAGTAAAACATGTCAGAAAGCACGAAAGTACTAGGTAATAAGCCATTAACCAGCAGAAAAACAGTCAAAAAAAAGAGCCGGTTTTTTTCCAACAGATTGCTGCTTACGGGAAGTATTCTGCTAACTATAACTACTCTAATAGGAGTGTTCGCCTCTTTTGTTTCTCCGTACGAGATTTTAGAAATCGACCCAAAAAACCGCTTAGCTGCACCGTCTAATGCCCATTGGTTTGGGACCGATAATTTTGGAAGAGATGTGTTCAGCAGGACGATGTACGGTGTTCGAATCTCCTTAATGATTGGAGTAACTGTAACCTTAATCGCTTCTGGTATTGGTCTGACTGTCGGGCTGCTAGCTTCCTATTACAAGCTGCTCGATCATATTTTTATGCGGATATGTGACGGGTTGTTTGCTTTTCCGTCTATTCTGCTGGCGATTGCGATTATGTCTGCCCTTGGACCAAAATCAATTAATGTTATCATCGCCCTTGTTCTTGTCTTCATCCCTTCTATAGCAAGGATTGTCAGGGCCGCTGCCTTAGTTGTGAAGGAAAAGGTTTTTATTGAGGCATTACAAGCACAAGGAGCGAGTTCATTGCGAATTCTCTTTTTGCATATTGCTCCAAATATCCTTGCTCCGCTCATTGTACAAGTGACATTTGTCTTTGCTGTCACTATTTTAACGGAAGCATCACTCAGCTTTCTTGGTGCTGGTATTCCTGCTCCCCTGCCAAGCCTCGGCAATATGCTTTATGATGGGAAGCTTGCTATATACAATGCTTGGTGGATGACCGTATTTCCCGGCCTGTTCATCATACTAATCGTGCTTGGACTCAACCTGTTCGGCGATGGCTTAAGAGATCATCTTGATCCAAAAAGCAAACAAACTGTGAGGAGGAGGAAAAGAAAATGAGCCAGGTGCTGCCATTGCTTAAAATCGAGGACTTGCAAGTGGACTTTGCCACACATCAAGGAGAGGTCTCGGCTATTGACGGTGTTTCATTCGAACTGGAGGAAGGTGAAATATTAGGTGTTGTCGGGGAATCCGGCTGCGGAAAAAGCGTGACAGCAGAAGCCATACTCCAGCTGCTCGATGAAGACAGCACCTTTTATAATGGAAAGATTATGTTTAACGGGGAAAACCTTTTGGAGTATGACAAGAAAAAGATGGAGAAGCTGCGCGGCAATGATATTGCGATGATTTTTCAAGATCCCATGTCCTCACTGAATCCTGTAATGCCTATCGGCAAGCAAATCGCAGAATCAATTCGGATTCATCAATCTGCCACAAAAAAAGAGGCATACCAAAAAGCTGTCGAACTGCTGAAGCTCACTGGAATCCCTTCCCCTGAACAAAGGGCAAAGGAATACCCTCATGAACTTTCCGGCGGGATGCGGCAGCGGGTTATGATTGCCATGGCGTTATCATGCCAGCCTAAGCTGTTGATTGCTGATGAGCCGACAACTGCATTGGATGTAACTATTCAGGCACAAATTCTCGAATTAATTACTTCTTTTCAGAAACAGCTGAATATGGGGATTATCCTCATAACCCACGACTTTGGTGTGATTGCCAATATTTGTACAAAAGTCGCTGTGATGTATTTAGGGCAGGTAATTGAAGAAACAGATGTGCAGACTCTTTTCAAACAGCCCTTTCATCCTTATACAATTGGTTTAATGAAGTCTGTGCCTCAAATTGAGGGTGAACGAGTTGATTATTTACACAGCATTGCGGGCACTGTTCCTTCCCTGTTTCAAATTCCAAAAGGCTGCCGGTTCGCACCGCGATGCAAGTATGCAACAAGCAGATGCGAAAGTAAAATGCCTCTTTTAGAAACAGTCGCAAAAAACCACCGTGTCCGCTGCTGGCATTATGATGAGGTAAAGAAAGGAGACACACTGTATGCAGACTGAGCAAACCTTAAACAGAGGAAAACCGATCCTTCAAGTGAAAAATTTGCAGAAATATTATCCTGTGAGAACTTCGTTAGGAAAAACAAAAGCCTTTATTAAAGCAGTCGAAGACCTTTCTTTTGACATTTACGAGGGTGAAACGTTCGGATTAGTAGGTGAGTCAGGCTGTGGAAAAAGCACTGCAGGAAGAACGCTCTTAAAGCTTGTCGAGCCGACAAATGGCGAGGTGCTTTATCGGAATAAAGATATTTTCAAGCTGAAAAAATCCGCTTTAAAATATGTGCGCAAAGAGCTGCAAATGATTTTTCAGGATCCTCACACCTCATTGGATCCACGAAAAAAAGTCGGCTATTCTATTGAGGAATCACTGGCGATTCATAAGATAGGAGCAAAGCAGGAACGAAAGAACCTAGCATTAGAGATATTAAAAAAGGTGGGATTTAGTGAAGAACATTACAGTCGGTATCCACATGAATTCTCCGGCGGCCAAAGACAGCGTATTGGTATTGCCCGGTCGCTAGTCCTTGAGCCAAAGTTAATCATTTGTGATGAGCCAGTTTCCGCCTTAGATGTTTCTATCCAGGCACAAATTGTTAATCTGTTAAAAAGCCTGCAAAAAGAGCTGAACTTGTCCTATTTATTTATCTCTCATGATCTTAGTGTTGTCAGACATATCGCAGATAAAGTTGGAGTTATGTACTTAGGCAACCTTGTCGAACAAGCTCCTACAGAGGAATTATTTACAGACCCATTGCACCCATATACTAAATCATTAATTTCAGCAGTCCCACTGTTAAATCCAGAGAGCAAACGAGAAAAAATGGTGATAAAGGGAGAGATCCCCTCCCCTCTTAATCCGCCGTCAGGCTGTGTATTTCACACTAGATGCCCAGTCGCCTTCGATCGCTGCAAAACAGAAGTACCGAAAAATATACAGGTACAAACGGAACGGACTGTGAAATGTCATTTGTACGAAGGATAAATAATGAAGTTAATATGGATATAATATTTTAAATATAAGTTGACAGGTAGGAATTGTGTGTTTTATAATCATCTTAATTTAGAAAATTAAAAATTCGGCAAGCTGATCGGAACACCGAAGGCGTAACCCTTTATTGCAATTACTGCATATATAGGATTACGCCCTTTTTTTATACTTTCAATAATATTAAGGGGTATTGAACATGAAAAAATTGATTATTTTTGCATTTATCGGCCTGTTGGCACAATTGATTGATGGATCATTAGGAATGGCTTACGGAGTTACATCGTCGTCGCTCTTGCTTACTTTCGGAATCGCACCTGCTGTTGCTTCTGCATCTGTTCACTTAGCGGAAGTCGTCACTACAGCTGCTTCTGGGGCATCGCATATTAAGTTTGGCAATGTCGATAAGCAAACAGTCTATCGTTTGATTATTCCAGGCTCAATCGGGGCTTTCTTAGGGGCAACTTTTTTAAGCAATCTGCCAGGTGACTTAGCAAAACCTTATATCTCCTTGTTCCTATTATTACTAGGACTATATGTGTTAGTACGTTTCTTATTTAACTTCCGTCCCTCTGAAGAAAAGAAGAGCTTATCACTAAGCCGCAAGCAATCCATTCCGCTAGGACTAATCGCTGGGTTTGCAGATGCGACAGGCGGCGGCGGCTGGGGTCCGATAGCAACACCAGTTTTGCTATCAAAAAAGGGAATCAGCCCGCGTAAAGTGGTTGGAACTGTTGATACAAGTGAGTTCGCCATTGCAGTATCTGCAACATTAGGATTTTTCATTTCCTTAGGCTGGGAACAGGTTAACTGGCTGTGGGTAGGTGCCTTGATGATCGGCGGCATAATCGCCGCACCAATCGCAGCATGGCTTGTCCGCAAGCTGCATGCCCAGCTGATGGGTGTTCTGGTTGGTGGATTTATCATATTGGTGAATGCTCGCACACTCTTGACTTCATGGATTACTAATGAAGCTGCCTATCCATATATATATGCTGCCATTATTGTAGTGTGGGTAATATCTATCATTTATGCTGTAAACAAAGTTAAAGCTTATAAGAAACAAAGCAATACTAATATTTCTGCATAAAAAGGAAACAGCCATCCCTTGTATCGTCATATGATTCAAGGGATGTTATTTTATTGTCATGCGCTATTCAAAAAATGATAAATCAACCTATTCGTTTAGCACTTCACTCCTTATAAAGCAGAATTATGTTAACGTTAACATTTTTGACATGAAAAATAGTCTTAGTTTCTTTTTAAAATATCTGCTGCATTGGACTGTGAAAGAAATCCAAGCTGTTTCCATGCGTTTTCTGTTGACCATGGTTTATGAGGATTTTCTGAAACACCATAGTAGGTACCATATCTTACTGTTGACTCAAGGGCCAAGTCAAAAAGCTGGACCGCATCTTCATGGGTTAGCAAGGTTCTGTGCAAACGATCATTTTCTTCTACAGCTTGAATTTCGTCTGGATGTACACTTCCAATTCGTAAATTAATTACCGAAAGATTATTTTCAGGCTGATGTGTAAGAATATGGCCAATATTTTCGGAAGCAAGCTTTAGAACGCCGTATAGTCCATTCGAGTAAGGATAATCCGCTGTTGTAATTTCCCTTCCTAACCTTGAAAAACCATCTTTCTCATAATAATCTGTCGTATGATTGCTGCTCGCATAGACTACCTTAGGAATTCCTAACGTAATTGCAGCATGCATAACATAAAACGAAGCCATAAAGTGAATTTTCGTCATATCATTAAACTTATCTACATTCTTTAAGTCATTATGAGATTTAATCGTTAGTAAATTAATCAATGCATCTGAATCTTTGGGAATGCTGTGAAGGAGCGATTCGTAATCTGTTGCATTTACCTCTACGAAATCAACTGCCTGTTCAGGTGCCTTTTTATCAAGTATGACAATCTTGTATTTGCTGCGCAGACCTTGATATAAAATCGACCCAATTGTCCCAGCACCGCCAATAATGGTAACTTTCTTTTTCATTATTCTCCTCCATTAAATTAAGCCTAGTAATATTTACTGCTTCTATATAAAAAGATATCCATCAGGCAGAATAATAAACATTGTGAATACAAAAAAGAGAAGTAATTTGCTAGTGCAATCACTTCTCTCTTACTCCTCTAAAACTATTAGCTATCCAATCCAACATACTCAAAGTAAGCAAAATCTGCATAAGAGCTCGCTTTTCGGTCCATATCATGGACAGCAATCCCGACAAAGTTCCCGGTAAATCCTCCAGATAGGAACATCACATCTTGGGCTGCTCCGATTTCCTGCCAAGCAGAGATATGTTCCATACGATAATAAAAATTAGCAACAGGTCCATTCACTTCCACCTTAAGCTCTACCTCTCCTTGTTCAAGCTTTACAATCACTGGATTTAAAGTAAATTCGCCATCTGCGCATTTCATTAAGCGAATGACGAGGCCGTGTGTTTCATCAAATGTTAAGTAGGCATACAAATAATTAGTATCGTTGAGATACAAGAGTAAACCTGCCATTTGGTTATATGTTTTTGGAGTGTAGTCTAACTTTGTTTCAGCGCTAAAATGAAAATCCTTTTGGCGGACGGCGAGTATATGATGCTCAAATAAGGATTGAATCGAGTCACCAGAGGACATTCGTAAATACCCATTACGGCTCTTTACATCGCACCATGTTTCATCTGCCAAAATCCGCAGTGTATTCCATTCTTTATCGAGATTACCGTTAAAATCATCTTTAAAATCGGTATTTTTTCTTTGTTCTACTTCATTTACAGTAACGATTTCTGTTTCTAACAACGGACCATTGCCGCCGTCTGCTAATCGCAGCCAGCCGTCTTTTGTCCAATAAACCTCCTGGATGGCAGTTTCGCGTCCCAATATAGCGGCATTTCCTTGCAGGGGCCGCGTACATAAATAGATCATATACCATTCTCCTGTTGGCGTTTGAACGATGCTGCCATGACCTGAACACTGCAAGGGGGAGTCTGGTTTATCCCTTGCTGTCAGCATCGGATAATGAGGATCCACCTCATATGGACCTGTAATTTCCTTCGATCTGCATACTGTCACAGCATGGCCTGACCCTGTACCCCCTTCTGCGGTAATTAAATAGTAATAATCACCATGATGGTAAAGATGAGGCGCTTCTGTTTTAGCCAATTCTGTGCCATCAAAAATTTTATAAACAGGTCCTATTAATGCTTGATTCTCACTATCATATTCTTGCATCACAATTCCTGCTGATTTATTTCCGGTTGTCATGCGATAATCCCAAATTTCATTTAACAACCACTTCCGTCCATCTGCATCATGGTATAAGGATGGATCAAAACCGCTGCTGTTTAAATATACTGGCTTCGACCAAGGCCCTTCAATACTTGGGGCAGTAATTAAATAATTGTGAGAATCTTTAAATGGCCGTTTCGTACTTTTCACATCTGTATAGAGGAGATAAAATAATCCCTTATCATAACTAATTTGCGGAGCCCAGATACTTCCGTTTTGGGGGTTTCCCCGTAAATCGACTTGATAGGTTAAAATATCTGTCTTATGCTCCCAATTGACTAAATCCTTTGATTGATAGATACGTACTCCCGGCAGCCATTCAAATGAAGAAACAGCAATATAATAAGTATCCTCGACCTTCAGGACATTAGGGTCTGGATTAAACCCGGGCAATATTGGATTTTTGACTTTTGATCGATACATAATCTGCTCCTTCCCCATTCTTTATTTTTCTAAATAAACATAAGCTTGCAGCTATAAAAAAGAGAAAAGCTAATGGGAAAGCAATAAATTGGGTTCCAATTAAAGTTGTCAGACCGGCTGCCAAATAAAGAAAAGCTGCCCACTTAGGATACCTGTTTTTCCAGATGCATACTGTCGCTGGTAAAGTTAAACTAAGCACAATCAATAAGGTTACGCCAAACCATACAGCCAGTGCTTTCACTGCTGTGAAACTCTCAGACAGATAGTTCGTTGAAACATCCTCCTGCAGAATCGGAAAGACTGTGTCTGCAAAAGTTTTTTCCTCCATGGTCGTAATGGTTAAGGAAAAACCGCCCAAAAGAATGACACAAAGAATAACACCTGCCAAGCCAATGATTACTTCCCATTTTCGCTTCATTCTTCAAACCCTTTCTATTCCATAAAATTAATCCAATCCAACATGACTAACTCTTTTTTAGAATAATAGATATTTTTATATTCTTTAAACATAACCGTTTTTCGGTTGTGATGATTATCCCAATCATCCCATCTCGTTGGATGAATATGTGCGCCGATACGACAATTGGCAAAAGTAGTTTTTGCAAACGAACGCCACGGTCTTCCTAAAAACACATTTGCAACGTCTTCTTCCCCTGTTAAATAACAGTGTTCAAAATGGAACCCCTTCTTGCCTTCAGGAGTGGAGGCTGCCGTTATAAAGCCTTCGGCGTTATTCGGCCTTCTTAGTGATTTAATTTCACAGCTTTGAAATACCGCTGCACCACCGCCAAAGATAAAATCGACTGTACCCTCGATATAACAATCGCTAAAATGACAGCTGTGCTCATCTAAAGATGTTTTGATTTCAGGAGTGGAGAATAATTGTCCGTTCTTTTGCAGGGGCGGCAATGGCCCGAGACAAATCGTGTCCTGATAACCTTTAAAAGAACAACTCTTGAACATAACATTAGTTCCTTCATTATAGAGAGCTACCGCCTGCCCCACCTTCTCTCCTGGTCCTGCATTATTAATCATGTCAATATTTTCGATTGCTATATTAGATCCATTGATAAAAAAAGTGGCTGTTTGAAAGGTTCCTATTTCCTGCTGCTGCTCATTTTTTTGTAAGGCAAACCGATTGCCAATAATTCTTACCGTTCCAACACCAATTATGGAAATGTCTGATTGATACAGAAGGATGTTTTCATAATAGTCTCCACTCAAAACCGTTAGCTCAAATGGTCCTTGTTCATCCTGCCAATAATCTAATGCAGATTGAATACTGGAAAAATCACAAAATTCATTTCTGCCAACAATTAACCTCTTTAAAGATGTTTCTTTAAGAACTTTTTCCATAATGCCCTCATCTCCCTTGTTTCTTGATGCCCTCCTGTAAGCATAAAGCCTTCAAAGTTTTGAGGAACGTGTTGGTTTGTATATGTTTTCTGCAGTTGTTCGTTTAAATATTTGGCACCTTCTATTGGACACATTCTGTCATCCCTGCCTGCCAGGCTTAAGCGCGGCCTTGGCGCTATCAGCTCTTGAACTCCTAAAGTGGAAAAATACTTTAAAAACCGAGGCACATAATAGTAGAAACCGTGATGATCCAAACCGCGTTTTTGAATCAGTGTCTCGATATGAACCTGACCAGCTATGTCAACAGACACTTTAATACGGTCATCAAGTGCAGCTAACCACCAGCTCATCAAACCGCCCATAGACATACCGATGGTTGCTAGTCTGCTAGAATCTACATCCGGCCGGGTTTCTAAATAATCAAGCAGTGTCAAGTTATCGTATAAACGCATCCCCCACAATGTCTGGCCATTTAAGAGCATCTCTTTAACAAGTTCACTTTCCTGTCTCCCTTTTCGCTCATTAAATCCCCACATATCAATGCAGCAAACAGCAAAGCCAAGCCCTGTAATCTCTTCTACAAAGGAGGGATTTTGTAAATACGTACTGCTAGTTAGGAGTTCTTCTTTCCCTTGATCAAAATTCCCGCCATGGGAGTGATTAAAGATAATTGTTGGTAGTGCGCCGTCTGCGTTCTGCGGTTTGGCAAAATAGGCTGGCACCTTTTCGAAGCCATTTAATCCCAGCATTAAACTTTCCAATATATATCCGTTTCGTTCCTCCAGCCTAACTATCTCTGCAGATAAGGCTTCTGGTTTTGAGCGTTCTCCTAAAAGTTCAAATAATTTCCTTAGCTGTTTGTCTTTCACTTGACCTCCACTTCTTTAAGAAGTTCTTCTTCCGCTTTAGTATTCTTGGACTTACAATGAGTTACCTCAATATCCTCTGAATATTCAATATGGAAGGCTGGGCCTTCATGGTTCTCAACTGACACGCGATTAAACAAGACATCTTTGGCATAGCCAACATAAAAACCGCGATTATTCATATCCTCCATTCCAGCCATCATTGCCGGTTTCCCTGGAATAGCATTTTCAGCCATGGAGATATCGATATGATTAAAGCTGAGTTCTGACACATACTGTTCCGCTAACCCATAAATAAAGCCTGCTGCTGCATGGACATTGCGAGCTGTAATATGGGAGAAATGGATCCGTCTAAACATCGGAGTCTCCTCTGTTATTGGGTAAGGATTTTTATCCCATACATATTTATCTTTTCCGCGGGGACCACAGAAATAATACAAGTTTAATATAAATGGACACATTACTCTGTCCATCACAATATTATCAACGCGAATGTCCTCTACTACACCGCCGCGTCCCCGGCGTGATTTTAGGCGAATCCCTCGATCTGTATCTTGAAAAACACAGTTACTAATGGTCACATTACGGATATCACCGCTCATTTCACTGCCCAATACAACAGCTCCATGCCCATGAATCATCGTACAGTTTGAAATCGTGATATTCTCGCAAGGAACACGTTCTGCTGTATCTTCTGTTCCGGATTTAATGGCGATACAGTCATCTCCTACATCAATGTGGCAATTGCTGATTCTTACATTGGAGCAAGATTCCGGATCAATTCCATCTGTATTCGGTGAGTCTGATGGATTAAAGATCGACACATTATCAATGGTCACATTGTTGCAACGGATTGGATTAACCGTCCAGCTTGGTGAGTTAATTAGTGTCACATCTTTAATGGTGATATTTTCACATCCATCAAAACTAATTAGCTTGGGACGTGGATAGGCGAGCTTCTCCCGTTGATTTCGGAATATGTCCCACCACTCCATTCCATTTCCATCAATCGTTCCAAATCCAGTTACAGAAATGTTTTTTGCATTTTCAGCATACAAACAAGATGCATAAACCTCTCTTTTGACACCTTCCCAACGAGATGTTACCACAGGGTAATGATGCTGCTTGTTGGAAAATTTCAATACAGCACCTCTCGACAAGTTCAATTCAATATTGTCTTTTAAAAATAACGCTCCGGTTAAGTATTCACCTGCAGGAATATTTATCGTACCACCGCCATTTTCATAGGCTTCATCAATCGCTGTTTGGATAGATGTGGTACATAATTCACCATCCTTTAGTACTTCAATCCCTTTTATCGTATAAGTTGTCATGGCTACACCTCTTTTATTACTTCTTCAAATTCAGCTAAAGCCTGCAAAAAAGCTCCCAACCCTTTTTGGTCGTTACAAATAATCGGTTCACTAATATAATAGGCATACGAGCCATCCCTTTTATCAGCACCGCCTAGTCCTGCAACTTGGCAAGTTTTATTTAGATTCACCCAGCCTTCCTTCGTTAACAGAACAAATTCCTCTAATAAGCCTTGATGAGATTTCTTTAATTGTGCTTCCCATGCTTTTCGATTCAAAACTCCTAAACGGATACCTTTTGCTATCGCACACACATACATACTGCTGCATGACGCTTCTAAGTAATTTCCTTTTTCATTTCCTTTATCTGTTACCTGATACCAAACACCGCTCTTCTCATCTTGGTAGTTTACTAGTGCTTGCAGTGTGTTCTCTAAAATTCGGACAAGATAATCACGGCCTAACGTTTTTTCCGGAAGTATTTCCAGCGTATCGACTACTGCTAACAAATACCACCCTATCGAACGGCCCCAGAAATTTGCTGACAATCCTGTTCTTTGATCGGCCCATGGCTGCACTTTTTGTTCATCCCATGCATGATACAAAAGCCCTGTCTCTCGATCTAGTAAATGCTCATAGCTTAGCTTAAACTGCCGAATGATATCCTCTAAACCTTCCCCATTAGCGAAAGTTGTCTGATACTCTGCATAGAAAGGAGAGCCCATATACAATCCGTCCAGCCAAATTTGGTATGGATAAATTTGTTTATGCCAGAATACACCTTCAGATGTGCGCGGATGTTCTTCTAACTGTCTCCGCAATAGTTCACAAGCCTTTTTATACTTCTCTTCCCCGGTTTCCCTATATAGCACAAATAGAAGCTTTCCATTGTTAATGTGATCAATATTATATTCCTCTAAGTGATAGCCTCTTATGGAACCATCTTCCTGTACAAAATAATCTATATTGTCCTTAATAAAGTTGAAATACTTCTGTTCTCCCGTTTGCCTCCACACTTTTTCAAAGCCTTTTAATATAACTCCATAATCATAGGACCATTTTCCATTGTTGCCTCTGTCTTCATATAAGCGGGGCAGTCTTTCCATAATGGAGTTCGCTGTTTTAACAGACCAGTTCATTTTCATGTTCTACTCCTTTTCTTTCAGAAGTTAACTTTTTAATTCACCATTCAATGGAGAAAACCATTAATTTGTAGCTTTATATGCTTCCTTATATTCTTCTTTGATTGTTTTTCCTCCTTGTTCATTCCAATTCTTAACTGCTTGCTTAAAGTCAGCTAGGGAGATTTCACCTAAGATATATTGATAGGTAGCGTCCGTAATAATCTTTTGTAATTCAGAACCTTGAGTTGTAAAAGTTGGAGATTCTAATGGAACTGCAGGATTCATCAGGGCGTATTCTGCGTTTTCAGCTATTTTTTCATCAGCTTCGGCCTTGATTGGGTTAGGATCCTTCAAGTTGTAACCGGTTTCATTAGGTCGCGAAGATGCAAATGGCTGAACTTCCTGCTGCCATAAATCCTGATTAATAATTTCATAGGCACCATCATCGTTAAGCTTATAATGGGTACCTTCAATTCCATATGTCATTAATGTATAGTTATCTTCATCTATTAAATCATTAACAAATTTTAATAGCTTTTTCAATTCCTTTTCATCCTTAACTTCTGAACGTGGAAATGCTAATAATCCGCCAATCCCATTACCTCCAGACCAAATCGCTCTATCAGAATTAGACGCTGATGTCATATCGTTAACTAGAGCAAGTTCCATATTATCCTGGATTCCTGCTGCCATTGTTTCGAGATTTTTCGCGTCAAATAAGGCACCAACATAAATACCTCCTTTTCCTTGAGCAAAGTTTTGCTGCTGGTCAGTCTTCGCTGTTACAGCAAAATCTTTATTTATCCAGCCATTTTCATATAACTTTTTCATATAATCCATTGTTTCAATGTATCCGTCTGTTTCAAACTCTGCTACAAAGTCGCCTTTGGAGTCCACTTCCCAAGTGTTTGGTGTTCCAAAATAAGAACTTACTGTTTTGAATACGCCATACACTAAATCACTGCGGTCCATGAAACCAGTTGTATCATCTTTACCGTTGCCATCTGGGTCGTTCTCTGTAAATGCTTTTGCAACCTCCATTAATTCTTCTGTTGTTTTAGGAACCTCAAGACCTAAGTTATCTAACCAATCTTTACGAAGAACCACACCATTTCTTGCTAAGTCTTTTTGGAATGGTACACCATAAAGCTTCCCCTCTGTAGAAGCTGATTTTAGCATATCTTCGGGAATGGCTTTTAAGTTAGGGAATTCATCTAGATACTCTTCAATATTCCAGAACATACCAGATTTCAGTGCGTTTCTGACTGAAGAATTTTCTAAAATCGTTAACGTAACAATATCTGCCAAAGAGTCTGAAGCTAATGCAGTATTTATACGTTCCTCTTTTGAAGCATCGGGAATCCACGAGAATTTAATTTCTGTATCCGTTTTCTTTTCAAGTTCATTTAATATAGTATCTGTTGGAGGTGAAGCGGTATGGAGAATATTCAGCCAGGTGATCTCTGCTTTGCCATTATCCTTTTCACCATCTGCTGAATTATTGCTAGTTTTTGCCCCACTGCATCCTGCAAGCAGCAGCATGCTTGCAAGACTAACGCTAGCTAACTTTGATACCATTGGTTTTTTCATTACAATTCTCCTTTTCATTTATATTTGCTTCTTTAGCATCTTCGATTTCCATTCTGGTAAACACTTGATTGGCAGTCCAAGTAATTAGGAAGAAGAGGAAACTTACTCCAAAAAAGGTTAAAACGCCTGGAAAAAAAGTGATCGCTGCCCAATAAAGTACACCTGCCACTAGAAAAAAGATCAGCGAATATTGCAGACAGGCTATGCCAAATAGAAAGGACATCTTTATTTTCAAGAATATTCCATTCCAATTATAATGGGCCATAATTGGAAAGATATATACGAGAGATAACAAATAGATGCAGCCTACAATCAATAATGCCACTCTTAAGTACCAATTGGTCACGGTCAATAAGTCGACAACTAAAACAAAGCCAACAAAAAGATAAATCCAACTAATGATAACCGATTCCTTAAAGTTTTCTTTATAATACTGCCAATAGGTCTTAAAAACAGGGACGCTGTTTCCGCGAATCCATTGCCGGCATATACTAACTAAGGCGTAAGTAGAAGGGCCGATCCCAAACACACCTAATCCTAATAAAGTAAATAAAACCCACAATATATTTACATATACTAAATTTAGGATGCTGGTAAAAATGGAATTTATTTTTTCTACCGATTTGAGCATCGTAGTCCCCTCTTTCTGGAATTATTAGTACACGCCATCTTCTCCAAATTTTTTAGCTAGTTTGTTAGCTAAAATAACTAATATCAATCCAACAATACCTTTAAATAAACCTACTGCTGTACTAAAGCTTAGCTGCCCATTCTTCAGCCCAGCTGTATAAATATAGGTGTCGAATATTTCAGCAACACTTCTGTTTAATGAATTAAGTAAGAGATACATATGCTCAAAGCCTAAATCTAAGGTACTTCCGATTTTTAAGATTAGGAGCGTAATTATAACAGGACGAATCGCTGGTAGGGTAACATGCCAGGTTTTTCTTAAAACACCAGCACCGTCCATTTCAGCAGCTTCATATAATTGTGTATCAACAGCAGTAATAGCAGCTAGATAAATAATCGTTGACCAACCTAATTCCTTCCATATTATTTGACTAATATAAACCGTTCGTGTCCAATCGGGGGACGTTAAAAAGCTGATTTTCTCAAATCCCATAGTTGCTAATAATTCATTAATAACCCCACCATCTACATTTAAGAAAACATAAGTGATGGATACAATGATTACCCAAGACATAAAGTGCGGAATATAAATCAAGGTTTGGATTCCTGATTTGAAATATTTGTTTTTCACTTCATTTAGCATGAGTGACAGGATAATCGGTAATGGAAAGAAGATTACAATATTTAAGGCAAACAAAATTAACGTATTATTCAATAACATGAAGAAAGTAGGTTCCGTAAATAATCGGATAAAATGTTTAAGACCCACCCACGGACTTTCCAGAATTCCTAAGTATGGTTGATAATCCTGAAATGCGATGATAAGTCCCGCCATCGGTAAGTATTTAAATATTAAAAAATAAAGCACTCCAGGGAAAATCATCAAATATAGGAGCTTATTCGTTTTTATCCCTGCCAGGATCTTTTGCCTCCGCATTACTTTTTCCTGCTTAACAGACAAGGTTGGCAAAGTATGATTTGGGTTCACAGCACCTCCCATTTTACTCCTCCTTTAATTGTGAAATATCTTTCTGGTTTAAGCTTACTGAATCTAAATAATTACGTACATAATCATTTTATGATTACGCTTACAAACTTTGTTTTATCAACGTTTGTAACGATAATATTTGATTTTGATTATCCTTCTTTCCCTGAAATGATTATCCTGTTTTTTCTCTTCACGAACACACAGAAAGCGTTTTCTTCATTCTTTTTTATCAATGTAGGATAGTGATTATATACGTAATATTATTTTGAATGATAAGGTAGGCTTATCTTTAAACTGTAAATGAAGGAGGATTTATATGATGAAAACAAAAAAGAAAAAAATGACTAAAGGAGGCCGGGCTTTTTCCATAATTAATGGAACGATATTAATTATTATCGCACTCATTTGTTTCCTCCCATTTGTCAATGTGATCGCCAGTTCGTTTGCATCCACACAGGAAGTGGTAGCGAGAAAGTTTATCTTATTTCCTCGTACCTTCTCTCTCGATGCTTATCGGTATATTTTATCAACTCCAACTCTATTTAAATCTTTAGCCGTTTCGATTGGGGTTACTGGTATTGGAACCTTGGTGAGTATGGTTCTTACTGCTTTAATGGCATATGGTCTATCCCGGAAATATTTATTCGGAAGAAATTTCGTTAATTTCATTGTTGTGTTCTCGATGCTGTTCAGCGGAGGAATGATACCAACCTTCTTAGTTGTTAAATCAGTCGGATTGATTGATTCTTATTGGTCTTTAATTCTGCCAGTCGCCATTAATGCTTTTAACCTTATTATAATGAGGAATTTCTTCCAAGCCCTGCCCGATAGTTTGGAAGAATCTGCGAAAATGGATGGCTGCACCGATTTTGGTGTATTCTTAAAAATCATGCTGCCTCTTGCCTTGCCATCCATTGCAACTATTTCCCTCTTTTATGCAGTGACCTATTGGAATACGTATATGACAGCAATCTTATACATCAATGATTCCTCTAAATGGCCGATTCAAGTATTATTACGCCAGATAGTTATTGTATCTAGCGGTATGCAAGCCGAGGGTTCCTCTGTAGATGTGGTTCCTCCTGCTCAAACGATTAAAATGGCTGTCATTGTAATTGCAACGGTTCCAATGCTTATTGCTTATCCATTTGTACAGAAGTACTTAGTAAAAGGTGCCTTGGTTGGATCTGTCAAAGGGTAATGTCTAACAAGAAAAAGCTTCTGGAAGCGCAGCAGAAGCTTTTTCTATTGTATTCTTTAGGAATGCCGATATTCTTTTCGGTAGTCCCCTGGCGTTATGCCCAATTTCTTTTTAAAAAAGCGGATAAAATTTTGCGGGTTCCGATATTTCAAACGCTCTGCGATATCTTTTATCGCTAAATCTGTGTCTTTTAACCAGGTTTGAGCCATTTGTAAACGATAATTCATTAAATAATCCACGAAGGTCTGCCCATATTCTTTTTTAAAGACATTGCTTAAATAGTTAGGATTATAATGCAAGCGGTCAGCAATTATATCAAGAGATATTTCCTCATCAAATTCCGTTTGGATAATATAGACCATTTTTTCTGACAGAGATTTAAAGCCACGCTCTGTTTTATCTTGCGTGCTAATGATTACTGGCTTTATTAAATCAATGATTAGCATTTGCTTAATTTTTTCCGGATGATAGACTGTTATCGCTGCTTGATACATCTTTTTTATATTTTCAAAGATTTTTGATTCTGCACCTAACAGCTGGCCTAACTGGACTAACTCATTTATGACTCTTATTAAGGTAACTCCTAAGCTTATCGGGTTTTTATTTAAGCGAAAAATTTCGTCCACTAATACTCCAACCATCGCAATGACAACTTCTTCGTCCCCCGACCGGATAGCATTCATTAACTCATTCTGTAACTCGACAGGAAATTTTGAAATGGACGCATCATTTAGAATCGAAGCGATATCATAATAGAATATAATCGATTCTGAACCAACATTCACGCGATAATGAAGTGATTCTTTAGCTAAGTCCACTGCCTTTTTACTTTCTATTAAAGTATCATAAACAGGGCTTATACCTGCGCTTATCACAATATTCAAGTATTTTTTTACAGCTATTTGAATTTCTTCATAATACTTCATAATCCGCCGCTCAGCTTCTTGGTCCTCTTTATCCAGGACAAAGATGACTGCTTGCATCTCATCATTTAAAACAATCGGAATTAATCGTTCCGTCTTCGGAATCATTTCTTCCACAATATTATTAATAGCCAATAAAAATATGTTTCTATCGTCCATTAGCTGTTCATCTATGCTGTCTATTTGAATTAACCCAGTATAAAATACCTTATTTTCATCGAAATGGTAACCAAACTGCTCCAGACGGTGAATGACCTCGTTTTCTGTTATGCGTTTTCTAAATAAACTCAAAACAAATAAGGTTTCTAACTGTGGTTTTTGCATGGTAAGACTTGCTGTCAGAACCTCTTTTTGTCCAACTACTCTTTCTACAGATTCTGCTAACAAGGAAAGTTCATTTTGCTTAAGATTTACCCTTTGAATGTCTAGCTTGTCTTGGATTCTTTTTATCGGACGTGAAAAGGACTCAGCTAACAGAAAAGAAATGAAGCCAACAAGCAGAACTAAAATTGCTGATGCAATCAAAAGCCCTATTCGCGTATTATGGATGATACTTCCTATTTCCCCCTCATTAATCTCTACTATGTAAAGCCAATGATTATAATCTGAGCGGGTAAAAACGTATTTTTTGCCGTCTTCAGTATCTATTACACTCGAACTTTGTCCATTTTCCATTGCAGCTGCTGTTAGTTTTTTAGAGCTTTCCTCCGACAACTTCCTATCATTTCCTGTACGTGAATAAATCAACTCTTCCTTTTGATTATATATTTGCACCAGTTGTTTATTATCACCAACGATCTTATCAATGCTTAACTTGGGAATATTGGCTATTCCTAACGCAAATTTTTCACTTTGATAAATAGGTAAAGTCATAACCATTTGAATACCATTCTTGATTGGTTTCCAAAAAAGACTTCTGCTCGAATCAGATACATAATCTTTTTGATAAGTTGTTACTTCATCCTTCGGCAGAGTTTTTAAAGAACCTTCGATAATTCCCCAATGCTCTGTTAAGCTAATCAAACTATAGTGACTTCCTTCAATCCCCATCATTTCGATATAGCTCATTTCTTTTTTAATATCGCGATAAACAGAGAAATCTTTTCCGGATAATGGATTATTAAAAATATTTTCAAAATTGGAAGTGGAACTGTATGCCGTAAATCCATATTCGATTGTTCTTACCTTCTGTTCCACGTTCTGAAGGATTTGGTTTGTATAATTTTTCTTATCTGTTAAAAAACTTTCCTCAACAGATTCGTAGGTAGAGTTATAAATAAAAATACTAAACCCTGCAACAAGTCCGACTCCTACTAAGAAAAACGGAATAAAAAGACTGTAAAACACTCGCGTTTTTTTAAACAATACCATCACTCCTTCATTAAAATTCCTCGCAACTTGTAAGCGTTATCATTTTATAATACCTTAATTTCCATCATATTAGGAGGTCTAATTAGCTTTCTTCATATGCCACTAGTCTATAGTAATCCAGTTTTCTAATTGTAATTGACATTTAAACCTTTAAATTATAATATGTAAGCGTTAACTCATAATTCATAATTATCAAAAACAATCGTACTAATATGATTATACATAATAGTGTTAACGTGTGCATATACCTAATTTGAAAAAATTGGATAAATAATAAGAAGAGGTGGTATAAATGCGAAAAAAAGCAACTATTTTCATAGCTGGAGATTCTACAGCTGCGATTAAAGTACCGGAAAAGCGACCAGAAACAGGCTGGGGTGAAGCCTTCCAAGCTTATGTTAAGGAGAATGTCAGACTTGATAATCGTGCGATTAATGGCAAAAGTACGAAATCATTCATTAAGGAAGGTCATTTAGAAGCAATTGAAAAGAGCATTAAATCAGGAGATCACCTGATTATTCAATTTGGCCATAATGATCAAAAACTTGAAGATCCTGAAAGAGGTACACATCCTTATGAAGATTATCAACAAAACCTACTTAAATATGTTCAGGTTGCACAAAGTGTAAATGCCCATCCCTTATTATTGACATCTGTTACTAGACGCAATTTTGTTGGAAATAAGATTGCCGAGAACTCAGTTGGCGATTATCCAAAGGCAATGATTGAATTTGCCAAACAAAACAAGTTGCCAGTACTGGATATTCATAAAATAACTCGCGAGTTTTTGAATGCTGCCGGTGAAGAAAAATCAAAGGATTATTTTTTACATCTACCTCCTGGCCAATCTGAAAACTATCCAGAAGGTATTATAGACAATACCCACTTTAATGAAGCAGGAGCTGCAATGACAGCTCAATTAATTGTCGCTGCAATGCAGGAAAGTAATCTACCGATAAAAGAATTATTAAACGGCTTAGATACTTCGGACAATGAAAAGCTCAGCGGTTTTCTCCACAACTAGGAACTTACTTTAAGTTTTTCACCTATCATTTTACCCCTCTTCTCAAAATATTTGATAAAATATCTTTAAGGAACAAAAGCTAATCTTAAAAAATATTTAAGGTGACAAACATGAATATAACCCAGCTTCAATATTTAGTGGACGTCGGAGAACTAGGCTCCTTTACTGAAGCCGCTAAAAAGAATTTAATGACAGTCCCAGCAATCAGCCTCTCGATTACGCAATTAGAGGCAGAATTAGACGTATTGCTGTTTACACGTTCACGAAAAGGTGTAACCCCAACAGCGGAAGGCAAAAAAGTTATCCAGCATGCTGTTACCGTTTTGAAAACAATCGACAGGCTCAAATATGATATTGCTGTTTCAAAAAACAATCAGTACGGAAATATTGTTATTGCCACGATTCCCGGGCTAGTCTCACAAATCATTAATAATACCCTCGAATTCCGTGAAAACTATCCTTATATTAATGTCCAGGTGATGGAGGAAGATACAGCTGCAGTGCTCGAACAGGTTAAAAACGGCCATGCAGATATGGGATTTGTTTCACTTGGATCAAACAATCATGATGTGGCTTTAGATTGGGAACCGATTAAAAGGGTCGAAGTGGTGCTTGCCGTGAATAAAAGCTCTATCTTGAGATTCAACAATAAAATCTCTCTTGACCAAATCATTAACGAAATGAATGAATCAATTGTCCTGTACAATGATCCTTATTTGAAGAAAATTGCCGACGATTTGTTTCCAGATAACTTGAGGAACAGGATTGCATTGACAACAAATAATGGGGACGTGCTTTTACAAATGGTGCTGCAACGGAATGCGATCACGATTACAAATGACTATATTATTCGAGCATTGCCGCCACATCTAAAAGATGAGGTGGTGACGATTTCTATCAATGAGTATCTTACCCTTTCTAATTATTTATGGCGTGTGACACGAAAAAATGAAAAATGCCCAGAAATGATTGATCAGTTTACAGAGCATCTGTTGCAGGATTTAATATAGCAAAAAAGCCTTCCGAATTCGGAAGGCTTTCTATTATATTAATTTCCCAAGAAATCAGGGTCCATAAAGCGAGGATTTGGGTACTTATAGAAGCCTTCTCCTGTTGCAACCCCAAGTTTACCTTTGTCAACATACTCTGTTTTCAAGAGCTCTGCCAACTTTTTGAATTCTGGATTTCCTGTTGCTTCTGCTTTGGCTTTCACAATATTGTAAGATGTAGTGATGCCGACAACGTCAAGGATTGCAAAAGGTCCTTTTGGAGCGCCAGTAGCAATCATCCATGTTTTATCGATAGTTTCAACGTCAGCAACCTCTCTTGACAAAAGCAGCTCAGCAGCGTCTAAAAGTGGCACAAGCAAGGAATTCAAAATATATCCTGGCTGCTCCTTATGTAGAGGCAGCGCCACCATTCCAATTGCTTTAGCAAAGTCGACTACTTGATCAAACACTTTCATGTCTGTTCCTGGATGCTTCATAATCTCCGCTGTATTGTTAATCCAAATCTCATTAGCAAAGTGAAGTGCCAAAAACTTCTCTGGACGCCCAGTTGCTTCAGCAAACTGGCTCGGCAATAATGTCGATGAGTTTGTGGCAAAAACAGTTTTTTCTGGTGCTACTTTGCTAAGATTTTGATAAAACTCTGTTTTTATTGGCACAATTTCTGGTATTGCTTCAATTAGTAAATCTGCATCAGCAGCTGCTTTTGCCAAGTCACTGTAATAAGAAATACGGCCAAAGGCTGCATCTACCTGCTCTTGGCTGGCATTTAGATCCTTCTGATAACGACCTTTTAATATGTTGATTTTTTCCTTCGCTGATTGCAGTGCTTCATCATTAATATCATAAATTGTTACATTGAAACCGTGGAAAGCTGATTGGAAAGCGATTTGGCTTCCTAAAACCCCGCTGCCTGCAACTGTGATTTGTTTGAATTCCATGATTTATACCATCCCTTTGTACAATTAATAAACTATTTAGTACTACAATACTATTTTAAAATAGATTATATATTAAATAAAGTTAATAAAACTTAATTTACTTTAAGTTTTATTTAAGATAAGTGCTGTCTTATTTCTTTACGGACACTGTTGGTGTAGAAAACCTTAATATATGTATAAGCTGTTTTCCCATATAATCGGACTGTTCCTGAAAATCACTGTCGATCCACTGCAGCAGAATGCCGATTATCCCATGAATTCTATAAGTAGAAAAAAGGTTGATATCAATATCAGAATCTACATCATCTGTGAAGAACTCAAATTCGGACCTGAAAAGCTGATCTAGCCTGTTAATCATTTTTTCCTTAAAGGAATAATTTGTTTCAGGAGACAGCATCAGCTTGTAAAACTCCTTATGCTCCAAAAAATGATCAAATAATACAATAGCGTTGGCAGACAGCTTGTGAAAATCAATGATAGATAAATGCTCATATGGCTTTTTATATGCTTTATCCATCAACTCAAACATGTCCTCTATAATCTCATCTAATAGCTCTTCTTTACATTTATAGTGTGCATAAAAGGTGCCTCTATTATAATCTGCAGCATGAACAATTTCAGTGATGGTAATATCTTGAAAACGCTTCTTTTTCATTAATTCCAACAACGCTGCCTTGAAATTTTCAACTGTTCTTTTAACCCGTTTATCTGGATAAATAGTAGACAATGGAAGGACTCCTTTAATAATTTTACTAGACAAATGATTATCATTTGTATGTTTTCGTACATATTCATTATTATTGCATATTGAAGCCCTTTCATAAATAATCTAAGCTTTAATTGCAGATAAATATAATCTAAAACTCGAAAGGATTGATATAGTATGACATTTCCTGTACTAGACGGAAAAGTTGCCATAGTAACTGGTGCTGCAATGGGCATGGGTCTTGCAACGGCAAAACTATTTGCAGAAGCAAAGGCAAAGGTGGTAGTAGCTGATTTTAATGAAGAAAAAGGACAAGCAGCAGTAGCTGAAATCGAAGCTGCTGGCGGTACAGCTTACTTTGTAAAGGTTGATATTTCTAAATCAGAGCAAGTCCAAAACCTTGTTGCAAAGACAGTAGAAAAATTCGGCCGTCTTGATGTTGCAGTAAATAACGCAGCATTAACTCCAGACAATGCTCCAGCGGCTGAATTTGATGAGGCATATTGGGACAGATTAATCTCTGTTGATTTGACTGGAACAGCTCTTTGCATGAAATATGAATTACAGCAAATGATTAAACAAGGTGAAGGCGGCAGCATCATCAACATTTCTTCTGTGAGCGGTTTCCGTCCTCAGCCGAACAATATTGCATACGTGGCTGCAAAGCATGGCGTTGTTGGAATGACAAAGGTTGCTGCATTAGAAAATGGCGACAAAAATATCCGTGTCAACACAGTTGCATCCAGGTGCAATCGATACACCAATGCTGCGCGGCTCCTTGGAAGAAACAGGGCAGACAGAAGAAGAATTCGCTCCTCAGCTCAGCTTGTTAGGAAGATTTGGCCAACCGGCTGAAATCGCACAAGCAAGCCTATGGTTAGCTTCCGACCAATCATCTTATGTAACAGGAACAACTATCCATGCTGATGCTGGTTATACAAGCAGATAATCATACGAAAGCAGCAGCTCCATCATCGAGCTGCTGCTTTTTTTCCTTCATCAAAGGACATTTTTAACCTGCTTTGTGTAAAAAAAGCGGACAATCGCAAAGTAAATTATTTGGATTAATGTAAATACACCTAGTACTGCTGTGGATATTTTTGTTAAATCATAATAAAATAAATGTGATAACGCTGTTAGTGCAACTGCCCCATGAATCAGTGCCACCAAAATCGGCGTAAAGAATAGAATTGCCGTTTGTCTTGTAAGAACGTTCTTCAATTCTTTCTCTGTTAATCCCATTTTGGCAATAGACCGAAACTTCTGTTTGTCTTCCTCTAAATCTGCGTACAGTCGGAAATATAGAAAGCTTCCCGCTGAAACAAAAAAGACTATTCCAATAAACAAGCCTACAAATAATACTAAGCCATATTGCTTGTTGAGCTGATAGATACTATAATCCTTAGCAGAAAATTCATAAGGAGGAACTACTTCTTCTATCTTTTTGGAAGCTGCTATAATATTGTCTTGCCCTTCTGTGACTTGCCATGCATGATAGCTCTCCTCACTTAAAGGAGCTGGCAGTTCCTCAAAGTCCTGGTCAGAAACTACATAATAAGAATCCGTTGCTGGAAGGGCTCTGGAATAAATCACTTCTTTTGGAACCAAGGATGTACCTGAATTCAATTTTAACGGTTGTTTAAGTAATTCTTCCGTTTGGCCAAATTCATTGCCCGTAAATTCAACTACCTTAACCTCACCTTTGCCAATATTAATTGTGTTTTCTCCCAATAAAACAGCAAATCGATTAAATTCTGTTTCACTAGTTATAACGATATGATCTTGTCCTACCTCATAATAGCGGAGCTGGGTTTGCTCATGATTTGCTTCCATCTTTTCTTCCTTGATTGTTTCATTTATAAAAGCAACATCTTCCTTGTCTTGATCTACCGTTATATAGTCAAACGTATAAGGATTGTTATTTTTCAGCCCTGCCGTTAGGAAGGTTTGAAACCCAAACAATGTTCCGATTGCACTAAAGGCTACTGTAGATATAATGGCAACCATAAAAAAAGTACGGGCATTATCCTTCATCCGGAAGGATAAATCAGAAAAAAGAATCATATTTGTTTTTCGCCAGAATATGTTGTTGTTATGTTTCAATCTGCGGATGATATATACACTCAGCTGTGTAAACAACAGATAAGTACCGATAATTACGACTATTACTACTGGCAGCATCGCGACAATCACGACAGCACCTTCTACTATTAGAGCAGCTGCATAGCCAACTCCAATCAGCAATACTGCAGAAATCGTTAAAAAGATATTAGCTTTTGGTTCACCTTTTGACTTCTTATTTCCTTTGATTAAATCGATGAGCTTGCGACTGCGTAGTATATAGGAAACAAATAACGAAATAAACAAAAACAACAATATAAACGAAAGAAATGTGATGATAATGGCTTGTGTAGGAAAATAAAAGTTTAGCGCGTCATCCAAAACAAGCACATTTTCTGCGATTAATAATATCACTTTAGAAAAAATCAATCCTAATAAAATACCGCCTAAGGTTGCAAAAAAACCGATTACCATGTTCTCCATGAATATCATGAGACGAACTTGCCTAACGGACATCCCTTGCATCATCAATAACCCTAACTCTTTCTTCCGGGTGCTCAAGAAGGAACTCATAGAATATAGTATGAAGAAGAAGGAAAAGACATAGATGATTCCTCCTGCAATATTCATCCCTTGTTGTACGGAGGAATTCATGTCACTTCCAGATATAACGTGATGGTAGGCGAAAATCGCAAATGTGAAGAATACCATCACCGTAAACATACTGCTTAGGAAGTAGGCTGCATACAGTCGTTTGTTGCGGATAACATTATTAAACGCGAATCTGCGAAAGGTCATGCCCATCTCCTCCTAGTAAAGAAAGTGTATCAATTATTCTTTGGAAGAAGGCTTGGCGATTATCGCCGCGATGAATTTCCGAATAAAAATTGCCGTCCCGAATAAAAATTACCCGATTACAGTAACTGGCTGCTTGCGGATCATGAGTCACAAGTAGCATCGTTGTGCGCTCCTGTTTATTTATCGTTTCCAGCATTTCCATGACATCTTTGGACGACTTCGAATCTAAATTTCCGGTTGGTTCATCAGCAAGCAGCAATTTAGGGACATGAATCATCGCCCTTGCCACTGCTGCCCTTTGCGCCTGACCTCCAGAAATCTCATAGGTGCGCTTATTCATAATAGCGGTAATCCCCAATTTTCCCGCGATTTCCTGTGCCTTTTGTTTCATCTCTTTTACTTTTTTGCCATCGAGTGTCAACGGAAGAACAATATTTTCTTCTACCGTTAAGGTATGCAGCAAATTAAAATCCTGAAATACAAAGCCCAGCTCCCGTCTGCGGAATTTTGCCAGCTCCTCTCTTTTGAGCTGATGCGGATTATTACCATTGATCAATATCTCGCCAGTCGTTGGCTCATCAATTGTTGCTATCATATTTAAAAGAGTCGTTTTCCCACTGCCAGAGGGTCCCATAATTCCTACAAATTCGCCGTTTTCAACAGATAAATTTATATTGTTTAATGCTTTATAAGCAATTTTGCCTTCATATATTTTACTGACCTGGTTCACTTCTAACATCACAAGATCTCCTTTTCTGCTTTTGACCTGTGATTAGTATACCTTGCAAAAGTAGTGCTTAACTATCGATTCTTCTTACACTTTCCTTACAAGCTTGTAAGGTTTTGCGTGTCCGAGAAAACGATGCGAAAAGTTGTACCTTTACCTGATGCTGACTCCATTTCAATCTGGTGACCGAGATATTTCAGCGTCTCCTTCGTTAAATACAGTCCCATCCCTGTTGATTCCCGAAACTTTCTGCCATTTTCTCCGGTAAAAAAGGGATCGAAAATCCGCTTTTTATCGCTTTCTGGTATGCCAATTCCAAAATCCTTTACTTCCAGAATGGCTTGTTTCTCTCTTTCATAAATGGAAATAACAATCCGATTACTAATCCCAGAAGAATATTTAACTGCATTACTAATAAGCTGGGTGAGAATAAAAAACAGCCACTTCTCATCAGTCTCGACTGTCATTCCTGGCTTTTGCACCTCTAGCTTAGGATAAACCTTGTTCCTGATATAAAAGCGTTTATTCTCACCGTTCACTTCATCTATCAATTTTGCTAGATTTACCGGCTTGATATGAAAATCCTGCTCTATTGTTTTTAACCTGGCTATATACAAAACTGTGTTCAGACCAGTCTTCATTACTTCCGTCTCTTCGCGGATGCTGGATGACTCAGGTTCATCTAAATTTTGGGCAGTGAGTTCAATTACTGATAATGGGGTTTTCATCTGATGCACCCATTGGTCCATAAACTTACGATGCTCTTCCTGCTCTTTTTCAACTAGTTTCAATTGATTTTGAAAAAGTTTGTATTGAGTTCGCATCAACTCATCGAAGGCTTTAGAAATCGGGGCATCATCTGTTTTTTGATAGCTGTCATCAAGCGTTTCCAGCGGCTGATTTAAACGCTTGTACATTTTCTGCCGTGATAAATAATAATATAGGAAATAACTAACAAGGATGAAAAAGCTGAGAAAAACAGCGTAAGCAAACAGCTTAATATCTCGATAGCCATCAAACCAAAAAATCGAAAGAAAAAGGAGCATTTGCACAGCCTGCACAAAAATCAACAACGTATGCTCTTTTAAGAATAATCTCATTTCTTTTCCGCCGACCATGATACATGTAACCGATATCCTGCTCCTCTTACAGTTTCCACTGCATCGTGTAAGCCAATTTCCTGAAACTTTTTACGGACTCTTGTAATATTAACATTCAATGTATTTTCATCTACATAGCTTTGGTCATCCCACAGCTTTTCCAGTAAATCCTCTCGTCCAGCCACACGAGGATATCGTTCCATCAAGCTTTCAATAATATCTGCTTCTTTCTTTGATAAAGAAATACTCTTGCTTCTATAGGTAAGCTCGAGTCTCTCTGGAAAGAATCTTAGACCAGCGTTTTCTAATATTCGGCTTTCTGGAATGCTGGCATACTCCCCGTAAGCACGGCGCAGCTGGCTGCGGATTTTTGCGATTACAATTTCTGCACTAAACGGCTTTGTTATATAGTCATCTCCGCCATTCTCTAATGCCATCACTTGATCCATCTCCCCTATCCTTGCAGAAAGAAAAATCACAGGACAAACCGATTCCTTGCGAATTTGCCTGCACCAATAATAACCATCAAAACTTGGCAAATTAATATCTAACAGCACTAGATTTGGATTTATTTCATAAAATGTATTCATTACATGTTCAAAATCAATGACACACGTCACATCATAACCATATTTTTCAATATGCGTCTTTAAATGGGTTGCAATTTTAGGGTCATCCTCAACAATCATTATTTTTTGCATGTTTGATCACTCCTTATTTCAGTTTCCATTATGGCATAGAATGGGAGCAGCGACAAAAAATTCATTAAATCGTAAAACGCTCTCTGCACAAGCAGCATCTTTAAAGGCGATGTATACATCTATAATGGGTACTTATAATTGATAAAACGGATTAGGCGCTTGCGGTAATTTAGGGCATTTAAAAATTATAATAATAGAGTTAAACGTATGCGATAGCCATATTTCCAATTTCCGGAGCGAGAAAATCAACACTTTTTTAGCTGAAACGTATGAAGCAAAAAACCGGCCATCCTTTCGGATGCCCGGTTTATCTATAATAAATCTTTACTTTCTTATTGTTTTTAAAGCGCCGCTCCAAGCATTTACTTGGTCAAGCATTGCATTTACATTTGTAAGATGCAGATCAGCTGGCTTAAATACAGAGCCATTTTCGAAATCTGTGAATAAGGATAAAGTTGGATGAACACGCACGTCGGCAATCAATAGTTCCCCTAAAATCCCTCTTAAATGTTCTGCAGCTCGAGCTCCGCCTGTTGAACCATAGCTTACTATCCCAGCTGCTTTATTGTTCCAGGCTTCGCGAGCTGAATCAAGGGCATTTTTTAATGCTCCTGTGATACTGTGGTTGTATTCTTGAACGATAAAGACAAATCCATCTAGGCTGTTGAGCTTTTGATTCCATGCCGTTATACTTGGCTCACTGCCATCTGTAGTGCCAAGAAACGGCAGATTAAATTCAGCAATATCAACGACTTCGTAATTAGCATCACCGCGTTTGTCAGCAATTTCTTTCACCCATGCCCCTACTTGCGGACTTACTCTACCTTCTCTAGTGCTTCCTAAAATAATCCCGATATTTAGCTTTTCAACTGCCATTGTCTCATCCTCCTCTGTTTGTTTCCCAAAAATCTTTTTGAAAAAACTCATTTTATCAACCACCTGTCACAAGAGAAAGATCTCTTATTTAGTGTTTTCTTTGACTATTTGCTCTAATCCTTTACGAATAGATGTTACTGGACGTCCAAGCACCTTTTCAAAGTCATTGCTTTCAATTTCTAATGTTCCTTCACGGATGTCTTTTTGAATATTAACAAGCATTGGCAGGAGAAACTCTGGAACACCTGCGCCCTTCATAATCTCTGTGTAAGCAGCATCATCCACATGCTGTACAGCAACATTTGCCCCAATAACAGCACCAAGCTCTGCGGCAATTTCATCCGTTGTTAGCAATGGGCCAGAAAGTTCATAAATTGTATTTTCGTGACCAGTTCCAGAAAGCACTATCGCTGCTGCCTCTGCATAATCCTGCTGTAATGCCCAGCCGACTTTGCCGTTTCCTGCTGATGTTATCCATGGTGCTCCTGCTAGAACTCCTTGGATGCTGGAGCTTTCATTTTCTAAGTACCAGTTGTTGCGCAAGAAAGAATATGGTAAACCAGACTCTTGAATTCTTGTTTCTGTTGCTTTATGTGTTGGAGCAAGGAAATTGCTGCTTGCCTGTGCATTGCCGATACTTGTGTATGCGATGAATTTCACTCCAGCACGCTCGGCTTCGGCTACTGCATCTGTATGCTGGCGGATTCTTGTTTCGTTATCTCCATCTGCTGAAATGATAAGCAAACGGTCAATCCCTGCAAAAGCTGCAGCCAAAGTTTCAGGCTGATTAAAATCGCCTTGGCGAACTTCCACTCCAAGCGCAGAAATCCATTCTGCTTTCTCTGGATTGCGGACACTCACTGCCAGTTGTTCTGCAGGCACTTTTTTAAGTAATTCCTTCACCACCTTGCTTCCTAATTTGCCAGTTGCTCCAGTTACTAATAGTTTCATTGCAATTCCTCCAAGTAAATTTATTCATGTAATGATGTTATCATGCATAATAACGCTGTAATTATTTTGAATACCTGTATCCATAATAGATACCTCTATAACTTTTGTCAACGAGAATGTTTTTTTATTTTTTGGGGAATATCATGTATAATACTTTTTATTCTTATTCTAAGATCTTCATAATCGTATAAGCAGGTGAGTTTTGTGCAAATAAGCAGCAGATTTACTGTTGGTGTTCATATATTAGCTCTATTGGAAATTAATAAAAAAGGAGTCAGCTCTTCTGAATTTTTGGCAGGAAGTGTTAATACAAACCCCACTTTGATCAGAAAAATTATGGGAATGCTGAAAAAAAACGGGCTGATTGAAGTTCAGCCAGGAATTGCTGGGGCTAAGCTTGCTAAGCCTCCCTCCGCTATCCGCTTAATAGATGTATATAAAGCTGTTGCTGTTGTAAAAGAGCAGGAATTATTCAGTGTACATGAAAATCCGCTGCGTGACTGCCCTGTCGGCAGAAACATTCAGGATTCGATTACGCCTGTTTTATCATCAGCCCAAACAGCCTTAGAAAAAGAGCTGGAAAATGTGACAATTGAGGATATTATTAAAGATATTGAGCAAAAAGAGAAAGATATGACAAGTAGCTCATAAATAAAAAAACTAACCCACTAGCCTTGCATAGCTGCAAGGAATGTTTGTGGGTTAGTTTTTATTAATTCAAGGTTTAAGGACAACTTTAATACAGTTGTCTGTTCGTGTATCAAAATATTCATAGCCCTTTTCTGCCTCACTAAGGGGCATGACATGTGTGATTACATCACCGAAATCCATCTTGCCTTGTGATACAAGATTATATAGGTAAGGCATATAATGGATGACAGGAGCTTGTCCTGAACGGATATTAACATTTCTTTGAAAGATGTCGCCTAAAGGAAAAGCGTTATATCTTCCGCCATATACGCCGGTTACTTGAATGGTGCCGCCTTTGCGAACAGCCTGACTGGCAATAACTAATGCACTCAATGTTCCGCCATGGAGCTTTAAGCCAGTAGCGAGATATTCCATCGGTGTCATTTTCCCGTCCATACCAACTGCATCGATGACAACATCCGCTCCGCCCTTTGTTATCTCCTTTAAGTATTCACCTGTATTGGGATGGTGCTCAAAATTAACTGTCTCGACTTTATTTGTTTTTTTTGCATGCTGCAGGCGATATTCGAGATTATCCACAGCGATAACTCTTTTTGCGCCTTTAAACCATGCAAACTTTTGGGCCAGCAAACCTACCGGACCGCAGCCGAGGATTACCACTGTGTCTCCATCCTTTACACCTGCATTATCAACGGACCAAAAAGCAGTAGAAGCTGCGTCTGACAGCAGTACCAATTGTTCATCCTCAACTTCACAATTTTCGGGTATTTTGAATGGGGTAAAATTGGCATATGGCACACGCAAATATTCAGCCTGACCGCCAGGATAGCCTCCCGTTAAATCGGAGTAACCAAAAAAACCACCAATTTCACCATTGTCATTAGAATTATCACATTGGCTTTCTAGATTATTTTTGCAAAAGAAGCATTCCCCGCAGGCCACGTTAAACGGAATGATAACTCTGTCCCCTTTTTGGAGATTTTTCACGTCAGGTCCCACTTCTTCGACAATCCCCATTGGCTCATGTCCGATAATATAATCTTCTGGAAAGTTCGGAATCATTCCATGTATTAAGTGAAGATCAGATCCGCATATTGCTGAAGTGGTGACTTTTATAACAATATCATCACTCTTTTCAATCTTTGGACTCGGCACTTCTTTAACCTTTACATCTTTAATGCCTTGGAAAGTAACAGCCTTCATTCTTTACATCCTTTCTTATTCATCGTCATCTATTTGCGCCATCATGCCAAGGCGGGAAGTATCTCCAGGAAATAAATCCATCTTTCCAATCATTAAAGCACCTTCAATAGACTTTAAATCCATCTTGTATTGATCTTCTAAATTATATGGATGCAGCCACCCTTTTTTCATCATGAAGCTCGACACTTCTTCATGTAAAGCCAACCCTGCCTCAAGCTGAATCCGAAAAGCTTCCCGTAAATCTGGTGTTACCGTTTCAGACAAGGCAGTCGCAGCATTTCGAACACCAGTCTTAATGCTCAGCAAAAACTCCAGCGCTAATGCAGAATCAGCCATTTCCGGCATGCCTTCCGCATTTTCCACCTCTAAGTAATCTTTAATCATTGTAGTTCTCCTCCGAAACTGGGTTAGGCATTTTATAAAAGTTTTGCAAATATTCCAGTGCCTGAATGGATTGCTCCACATCCTTCTCCATTAACGCCTTTAATTCCTGATCAAAGACGACACCGGACATCATCTTGGATTTAATTACACAAGTTGTTTTGAAATTCAGCATTTCATGCAGCTCTAATGTCTCATGGTTTGCTAAGCCATTAGTCTCCATACACTCACCTCCATAGGTTTACTAAAGTATTTTTCGTTTACAATCTTTCCTTTATGCGGATTGCAAAAATTCCAGATTAATACAAAATACTTCAACAAGACTATTCCTGTTGAAGTATTTCTATTTTATTTATTTTTTTTGGTTTTGACTGTTCGAACTTTTCTTTACTCGGTCTTTCTTGCACTTTTCGGTTAGAATCAAATGATTCTATATTTGCAAACCCATGTGTACCTCTGCCATTTGGCATATTTCCACCTCATCTCTCCTGTTTATTTTGTATAAATCAGCCGAGAAAATGAACGGAATTGGAAGGAAAATTCAGGAACTCAGTATGAGTGTAAGACAGTGCATAAACTCTTTTATTAGTGAAATTATAACAAGGACTATGTATGCAAGTGTTACGAAGGAGGATTAACATATGCCAAGAAATTTAGGGTTGCATGAAAGCTTAGAACTTCATGAACTTCTTACATTTAAAAATACATGCTTGACTAAATCAACAACGATGGGTACTTTAGCAAAAGATGCCGCACTTCAAGATATTCTTAATCTAGATGCGGCACAATCTCGTGAGGCTGTCGAAGCACTTAGGAGCTTGCTGGCTCAGCAAGGAGGCACTGTATTATGAATGGAATTATGCAAAACCTTATCGGCTTAGGAGACATTACGGATCAGGTTATTGCCACAGATTTATTAATTTCCGCCAAATCTGGCATAAGAAACTATGCTTTTGCGATTACGGAGGCTGCTACCCCAGAGGTCCGTTGCGTGTTGAACAGACAATTGCATGATGCGATAGACTTACATGGCAAAATCAGTGATTATATGGTAGCACACGGCTACTATCATCCCAGCAATGTGAATGAACAGCTTAATGTAGACTTGCAAACAACAGACACAGCCTTAAGCCTTCCAAATAAGCAGGATAAGTAACACTGTTATAGAAACAACAAAAGCTAAATTGTTTAGCTTTTGTTGTTCAGATTTGCCTTCCTTAGCTCTTTATGATGATTCGTTCATTTAAAGATTGAACGGGACGATGGTCGTCAGGGAAAATTCGTCGAAATGTCTCAATTTGTTCTTTCGACATTTCAATTGGTGTTTCAAACACAGTCCAGTTTACTTGTTCAGTACACGGTGGTGTTGTTAAAGACCCTTCATAATGAAAGGCAATATCCTCTTTTGGAAGCAATGCCTGCAAATCAACTGGTTTAGTTAAAGAGATATCTGTCTCTGTTTCTTCTTGTGGCAGTTGATTCCATAAGTCGGCTAAGGTTTTATTTTCATCCCCTTCTTGAATCATGACACCAATTACGGCAATCTTCCCGTCTTCATCTTTATGAACTAAATGAAGCTCCATCTCATAATTTTTTCCGTTAAATTGATGTTCGCTCGGGGTATGGAAATGAAACTGTGCAAGGTTGTATTCCTTCCCGTTAATTACAGCCGTATTGCTTTTGTCTACTGCATTTGCTTGAATTGTATGCCCATTGTTTTGAAGAGTAAAGAACGAAGACTTATACTTAATTTCCGTCTCCCCTTCAGATGTCTCTGCTTCTACTTGAGAGAAATCAATATTAATTGGTGACTGTTCCGTTCCATCAACACAAGCTAAGTTTGCTTGACCTAATTCTCCCCAGTGAACAGGACTAGTGTCTCCTTCATAAGACCAATGCGCAGCATCGATTTCTCTTTCTTTTTCTGCTTTTAATCCTGCACCAGTTTCTGTCGAACAGGCTCCCATCCCAAATACACTGACAACAGCTAACAATGGATATACAAGTATCTTTTTCATCGTTAATGTCTCCCCATTCTTTTATTAAAACTTATATTAATAAGATACTAAATTTCCATAATAATACATACATAGTTATTTTTTGTTAATCGCTTACATATGAAAAATAGATTTATTTTACCATTTTTAACTTTATTCGAAAAACTAGACTCTCTTAACTATTCATGAATATAGATGTATGATTAATAACAAACCTATAAAAATACAGATATTGAGTACTTTGGAGTTTGCAACAAGGAGTGCTCACCCAATTTTACACAAGCATTCTAAGCAGGATGTCTATTAACCTCTTTCATATATGAAAGTATATTGCGTTAAACAAAGTAAATATTTGTAATAAAAGTGATAATTAATATAAAGTCGAATGACTAAATTAAATATCTGAAACATTATTAATCTATTGTGCTATGTCATACTTGTTATTTTGTTTATTCGAGTTATTGATAACGATAAAAGGATTATTGCTTTAGGTATTATCATTTTTTCACTCCGAGCTATATATGACATTGTAAAATATCGTAAAAGCAAAACTAAAGAGTCTTCATAAGCCTTCTTTTCTATTATGATTGCAACTCTAAAATTGTTACTTACCAATTCCAGCTGGAATTAATATAGTAAAGGAGATTTATATAGTGGCGAATAAAATTAACTTTATCTTCACTGTCCTTTTCATTGTTGTTCCGTTCGTATTTCTAATTAGTTTTTTTATTTGGAGATTATTAATGAATACAGGTGGTTTAATAGTTATAGCCGCCGATTGTTTACCTATTCTAGGTATTTATTATTTTCTTACTAGTATTGTGTTCTTCATTATGTATATAAAAAAAATTGATTTAAAAAATTTGTAATCGCTCACAACCTTTCCCTCTTGCTAAACTCCACATCATCTTCCGAAAAACCTCTTCAAATTCACTCAAACGGACCGATATAACATCTAGAAATATATGTTAAGATGAGTGAGGTTGGAGAATGAAAATTAAAACACAATTAATTATCATACTGACTGTTTTGCTTTTTTCTTTAGTTGGTATTGGTATTTACAGCAATAACAGCCTTCATAATGCAGAGGATTATTCTAAAAAATTAAATGAAGCAAAAGAGATGCAGCGTCTCGTTACACATGTTCAGTATCGTCTTGCAGGAATGTCCAATGATGAGAGAGGGTTCTTACTGACAGGTGACAGCCAGTATACAGATGGAATTAAAGAAAAGGCTGTAAACATTGAAGATACGCTAACTTCTATGGAGAAGTTATCAATTTATCAAACGTATAAAGACAGTATTGAGCAACTAGAAACCAGCTTCCAATCTTATACGTCTATGAGTGACAAAGTTGTCAACACATTCAATAATAGTCCTTCTGATTCGGAGGCATTGCATTTTGGTGACTTAAGAAATGTAAGAAAAGAAGTCCTTGATCCTGCTGTTGACAAGCTGGTAGAACAAATAAATGAGAATGTTAGTCAAATTGAAGCAGATAATGAAAAAAACAGTGATATGGCAAAAACTACATTAATTACTATCATTATATTAGCAGCAGGTTTAAGTATTGGATTAGGTTTTATACTGCTGCGTTCGATTTTACGCCCATTAAACATCATGAATAAGCAAATGGTTGAAATTGCATCAGGTGACGGAGACTTGACTAAAAGTGTGAAGGTAAGTGGTAAGAATGAATTTGCTCATTTGGCAACTTCCTTCAATGAATTTGTTGCTTCTCTAAGATCCATGATCTCACAAGTTGGACAAACTTCTAAGTCTGTTGCCCAATCCTCAGATGAGCTTGCTGCAAGCATGGAGCAATCACGAGTAACAGCAGAGCAAGTCGCTGACTCGATACAGATGATTTCGGAAAACAGTAATGAGCAAAACAATTCTGCACAGCAAAGTCTGAACAGAGTTAATAATTCCTTACAAAATGTCTTAAATGTATCAACTAAAGCGAACCATGTAGCAAAAGAATCAGACCGTATTAAAGGAAAAGCAAACGATGGTGAACAGGCAATGGCCGAAATGCAAGGACAGATGGGCACTATCCACCATTCGGTTGGATTAGCAGAAAATGGCCTGCACTCCTTAGTCTCAAGCATCAATGAAATAAAAGATACTTTGAACAATATTCAGGAAATTTCCGGACAAACGAACTTGCTTGCCCTAAATGCGGCTATCGAGGCGGCAAGAGCTGGTGAACATGGTAAAGGCTTTGCCATCGTTGCTGATGAAGTGAGAAAATTGGCAGATATGACAAGTACTTCTGCCAACCATATTGATACATTAATCAACACTATTCAGAATCATTCATTAGAAACAGTGGAGAATATGACCCTTGTAAAGGAAAATGTGAATTCTGGAATGGAACTGGCGGATCGAACTAATTCACATATTAAAGAAATACTGAACAGCATCGAGGTTGTTGCTGGTCATATTAAAGAAGTTGCTTCTACAACAGACCAAATTACAACAGAGGTGCAAGGCGTTCAGCAGTCAATGGAAGAAATCGCACACAGCTCTAACAAAACATTAGCAAACACAGAAGAAGTCGCTGCTGCAACAGAAGAGCAAACTGCTTCCTTCCAGGAAGTGTCTGCATCAGCGACCGCTTTATCTAAGCTGTCTGAAGAACTGGAAAAATTAGTTCACCGCTTTAAGATTGCAGATGGAGAAATAAATGATTGAATCAAACTGCTCAAGGTAAATGAACCTTGGGCATTTTTTATGATTTTCTGGAGAGAAATTACATAAGATTAACCTTTTTGGCAACATTATTCAGTATATGAGGTGAGCTGAATGAAGTATAAAAAGGAAAAAATCATCGAAGGTTTTGTATTGGCCTTAAGCTTAATCATTCTCTTCAAACTTATCCCAAAGAAAAAGTCACGAACAGCAGTCTTGGCTTTCTTATTCAAACTAGTGATTACCTGGCTTTTTGGTTTATTAGTGGTAGAGAAGGATGCCATCAACTATCCTGTACGGCTTTTTTTCAAAAAAACATATAAGGGCAGCTTTACCTTTGAATATATTGGATACCCAGCACTATGCGCCTTATTTAATTCCTATTATCCTGAAAAAAAAGGACCCTTAGTTAAAATAGGATACTACTTTCTCCATACCGGTTTTATCATTATTGGTGAATTATTAGCACTTAAATACACGAAGCTGATTCAATATGAAAACTGGAAATGGTATTGGAGCTTTACGACTGTTTGGCTTACTTATTACTGCTCGCGTCTGTTCCATGTCTGGTTCTTTGGAAAAAGTCACTGGAAAAAGAAGTCATTGGGGAATGTTTTTAGAAATTTGTGGATGTAGAAAAAGATAGCAGCAACTTAGGCAGCTATCTTTTTCTATATACGAATTTATTTTATCCAGAGACTAAACAATCCATCTGTTATCCCGATTGAGTACATATAATAAAGACCAAATGCAAAGCTTATCGACCCAGCACATCTTACTAGCAGCTTATTTGTCCGAACACTTTTCGTGCTATACACAAATGGTATACCAATAATTGTAGTAAAGACGAGCATTCCAATAATTGTTCCTATTCCAAAAACGAGTATGTACAAGGCACACTGCCAAACAGAAGAGACGGTTGACATCGTTAATATTACCATAGCTGCACTTCCTGCAAGACCGTGAATAATTCCTATAAAAGTAACTTTAATAAGTGAAGTCCGTTCAGCTTGCTTATTAATATTCTTGATTTTATCAAAAAAAATATTTTTGCTGCCTAAATATACGAGCATTATACCAACTATAAATTCGAGGGTCATTACCCATTTATCAGCAAGTTCCCCTTTTAGCAATACAATCAATATTCCAAAAACAAATAATGTTGCTGTATGGCCAACTCCCCAAAAGGCGCCTGCTAAAGTTGATCTGGAGAGTCGTTTACCCTTACTGACAATAGTAGATACAGCTATAATATGATCTGGTTCTAATGAATGCTTTATGCCAAGTATTAATCCTAAAAATAACACAGATATGAATTGAAAAATCATCACAGGCTCCCCCCTTTATTCCCTGACTTCCCCATTTCGCCACACTTGTTCATATACTCTTTTCAGTGGAACTTGATGGTGCACTGCTATTTTTTTACACTCTTCATACTCTGGCGCCCGCTGCACAATCTGTCCTTGCAAGATGCCCTCTTTTACTTTTACTGTCCCCCACTCTGTCTCGACATATCTAAATCTTCTTTCAAGCCGATGGACAGTAACTGGATAATAACGTACACCGAGTGTGGTGGTTTCTATAAAAAGAACCTTTTCTATTTCTGCTAGTTTTTCCAGTGAACACAACAATTGCAGCAGTATTCCCGGTCTATTTTTCTTCATGTAAATAGGAGTATAAAAAACATCGTTGGCTCCAGCATCGAACAATAAATCCATTACATAACCGAGCACTTCCCCAGAAATATCATCTAAGTTCACTTCCACTTTAATCATATTTCTATCGATATGCTCCTCATTAGAAGGATGAACTAGATTATCCATCATTGCTCCCCAATAATTACACGCAGAACATTTGGATGTTCAGCAAAATTTTTTGTGCCAGCACCATAACCGATAGATTGCACCATTATAGATGGAAATGCACAAAATTCGTCTGCCAATGCGGCAGCAATAGCGGCACCTGTCGGAGTAGTCAGCTCGCCCCGAATTTTAGTATGTTCAATTGGAATTTCTTTCAGAATTTCCAGGGTTGCAGGAGCAGGTACAGGATATATCCCGTGATCAATCTTAATTCTGCCAGTGCCAACAGGGAGAGCGGAAGCCTTAATGACAGAAACCTCCAGATGATGAATTAAGATAGCAGTCCCAACAATATCAATAATGGAATCTACTGCACCAACCTCATGAAAATGCACTTGTTCTAAGGGCATACCATGTATATGTCCTTCAGCTCGGCCAATTTTCTCAAATATTTTCAATGCTGTATTTTTAATATCATCAGAAAAGTCAGCGCTCTGTATAAGCTCCACAATGTCCTTATAAGAGCGGTGTTGATGACTATGATTATGATTGTGATGATGTGAATGCTCATGGCTATGATCATCGTCGTGGCTGTGTGAATGCTCCTGGTTATGATTATCGTCGTGGCTGTGTGAATGCTCCTGGTTATGATCATCGTCGTGGCTGTGTGTGTGTTTATGGCTATGGTCCCCACTGTCGCCAGCAATACTATGTTCTGTTAAATTATCCACCAAAATTACGTCGAATTTCGTGCTGCTGATTCCATTTTTGACAACCTTCTTCCATACAAGCTTGTATTCATCTTCCATCTTAAGTTTTGACAGTTCTTGAACTAAGAATTCTGGGTCAGCTCCCGCATCGATTAATGCGCCAATTACCATATCACCGCTTATTCCAGAAAAACAATCAAAGTAGAGCGTTTTCATTTTTTCTTACTCCTTTCTGTGCGAGTTTATTGATTAGGACAGCGTTATAGCCGCCGCCAAAGCCATTATCTATATTTACTACACTTATTCCTGATGCACAGGAATTCAACATTGTTAATAATGCGGATAAGCCGTTGAAATTGGCACCATAGCCTACGCTTGTCGGCACAGCGATTACCGGGTGTGACACAAGACCGCCAACAACACTTGGCAGTGCTCCTTCCATTCCAGCTATAACTACAGAAACAGTTGCATTCTGGATTTCCTCCAGATGATTGAACAGGCGATGTATTCCTGCAACTCCTACATCATAAATGCGACGCACCTCACTTCCGAGCACTTCTGCTGTGACTGCCGCTTCTTCTGCCACTTTTAAATCCGATGTGCCCGCACAAATGACTGCAATATAGCCATTATCGGTAGCTTTAGCTTCCCTCTCAATCGGTTCTTTCCAATAGAGAACACGAGCTGTTTTATTATAGATAAACTCTGGACATACGCTTTGAATCGTTTCTGCTTTTTCTTTAGAAACTCTCGTCACGAGAACCTGATTGTTCCGCTTTTTTAAGGATTGGATGATGGAAATAATATGCTTTGCTTCCTTCCCTTCCCCGTAGACGATTTCTGCGAAGCCTTGACGTTTATTGCGGTGATGGTCTACTTTCGCAAATCCTAAGTTCTCAAATGTTGCTAACTTCTTTTTAGCTTCATTTATGCTTAACATACCACTTTGAACTTGAGACAAAATTTCCTCCAGCATGTTGGTCCCCCTCAGAGATGGTTTTTCGATTTAAATTAGAGATGCATACCTTACACATATTGTGCTATCTTTTCTAAATAGAAAAGTTTGAGTTATCCTTTACTGCTAGTGTCTTGTTCATGCTGCCACTCTGGTAGCCTATTAAATCTAAAGTAATATATTTGTAGCCGAATTCCTGCAATGCACTCACGATAAACTTGTTTTTTTCCAGTACGTTCCTCATATCATCTGGCTCTACCTCAATTCTGGCGATATCCTGATGGGTGCGGACTCGCACTTGACGGATTTGAAGTGTTTTTAGAAATGCTTCTGCTTTTTCTACCTTTGTAAGATTTTCCTTTGTGATCCTATCGCCATAGGCAATTCTTGAGGAAAGACATGCAAAGGATGGTTTATTCCAAGTCGGCAGTCCTTGCTCATACGAAAGCTCGCGGATTTCCGCTTTAAACAAATTTGCTTCTTGAAGCGGTCCCCGAATCCCTTTTTCTTTTGCTGCCTTCATGCCTGGTCTAAATTCATTCCTATCATCAGCGATGACCCCATAGATGACATTGTTAAATCCTGCCTCTTCCATAACTGGAATAAGATGATCAAACAAACTGCTTTTACAAAAATAACATCTGTTTTTTGTATTTTCCGAGTAACCGGGAATCGCTAATTCAGAGGTTTCTATAATGATATGTTTAACACCAATATGTACCGCAAGTGACTTCGCCTCTTCCAACTCGCTTGTCGGGTATGTTTCGGAGTCTGCGGTTACTGCAAGAACATTTTCTGTTCCTAGAGCATCTACCGCTGCTTTTAATAGAAAGGTACTGTCCACACCTCCTGAAAATGCAACAACAACCGTTTTCATTTCCTGAAGTATAGACATTAGAAGTTCATATTTTTTTGCAGGCATGTCTTTAGCACCCTTCCTAATCTAGATTTTTTACAAAAGCATTGATACGCTCTTTCATTAGATTGTCATACTTCCAAATCCGCCATCTACCCTAATCAAAGCGCCTGTCACAAAACTGGACGCCTTATCAGAGGCAAGCCAAACCGCTGTACCTTGAAGCTCTTCTGCTTCCCCGAATCGTTTCATCGGCGTATGCTTCATTATGTCTTCTATCCTTTCTTGATCAAGAATCTTTTTGTTTTGCTCTGCCGGGAAAAAACCTGGAATAATAGCATTGACACGAATTTCATACGGAGCAAATTCACGAGCTAAAAATTGGGTGACACTATTGAGCCCTGCCTTTGAAACCGAGTATGTGAATACTCTTGAGAGGGGTGTTGTGGAAGAAACAGAAGAGATATTGATAATGCTGCCCTTTTTGCCATGTTTTATCATCTTCTCAGCAAAAATCTGACAAGTTAACACAATCCCTTTTAGGTTAACATCCATGATTCGATCCCATTCATCCATGTCAATCTCAAAAAAAGGTGTTGCACTATTAGTGCCAGGTGCATTAAGAAGAATATCCCAACAGCCAGCCCATTGTTCTATTTCGTCTGCTGCTTTTAAGAGTGAGTCCTTTGTTAAAACATCTGCAAAAAATGCTTTTGCCTCGCCGCCGTTTTGGATTATTTCGTGGACTATTTCTTCTGCTTTAGCTAAATTGCGGCCAACAATCGCTACCTTTGCACCATGTTCTGCCAAGCCCTTTGCCATCGAGGATCCTAACACACCGTTTCCTCCTACTGCAACCGCCACTTTACCGCTTAAATCAAATAGTGTTGACATCAATTTCTCTCCTCATCGTCTAAAATAAATTGCCTTGCTCATTAAAAGGAACTTCATAAAGGCCAGTAATTTGCTCCATATTAGGATGATTGTTCACATATTCAAGTAAGCTTTCAGATACTTCAATCTCACTTAATACTAAGGTGTTTTTAATGCGAACAAGTTTAACATCGTGAAAGTTTAAGATATTGCATGTTTTCACTGCTGCTTGAAGAGCCATTTTATCGTTTGGCAATGTTGTGGCAATTTTTGTTGGTGCTACAACAGTGGAGGTCAGGCCATTAGCATACGTCCCTTCTCTGTCCATCTTGTTGAGCAAACGTTGTGTGGTGAAATCTGCCGTTCCAACACCATTCGCGTTTCCTTCTGATTGTGGAGTGACATCTAGCACAACCATCTTGTTTACATCTGGGCCGCCTGATGCATATGGCGTAGGATAGCGGCCAGTAATATTGGGATCCATTCCGTCACCGCTAATATTCTTGCCGATTTCATCAATCACAAGGACATCAAGCTGGTCAAAAAAAAGTTTAGGCAATAATGACTTTGCTTTTATCTGCAAGGCAGGCTCCGTTTCAATCACTTCTTCTGGTGTCAGCACTTCCACCGTGGCTATTTTATCGAATGCATTTTCCACTGTCGCTACACCGAACAGAAAGGGGGTTTTCTTCATAATGACCTTTGCCATGGCAGGAACGTTTTCTGCCATATATTTAAATCCCATTTGATGACAGGCCTCAGCACCTTTTTGTTTGCCCAGACCAATGCTTATCATCTTCATAATGCCGCTCTCAACAGGTCCACGAAAGGCTGTGTGTGGCTTGATGCGGTTAATCACCACGATGCCGTCTGCTTGCAAGGCATATTTATCTACATATACTGGTAAACTATTTGCTAATTTGCCGACCTGCTCTACTTCCATGGAGGAACGAATCTCTGCTCCTACTGATTCTTTCGAAATACCAAGATGCTCGAGAACGGCTCTCTGGCCCTCTGCCGTTGCTCCACCATGGCTGCCCATGCTTGGGACTATAAAAGGTTTTGCACCTAAACCTTTGAGAAATTTCACTGTTACAGCAGTAAGCTCGGTGATTCGATCTAGCCCCCTGCTTCCGACAGCAACGGCTATTTCCATGCCTGGCTTAATATTTTTTACTATTTGCTCACTTTGTAACTTCTTCATTAAGACGGAACCGAGATCATCTATTTTGCTATCATCAAATGAAACCTTCACTTTTGCCATTTTTGGGACTGGTATGTCTTTTAATAATTCTTCAAGAATACCCATCTACATCACTCCTTAGCCCACTGCGTTGTAAACCCTTCCATTTCTACTTAAAAATATATTAACTTTAGAATCTATTGGTACGTAAATATTAATTTGTTTAGCAAACTAATTAATTAAATGTATATTATCATTATCGGAAATTTGCGTCAATCATTTATTAGATGCTAAATCCGATGTCTAACTAAAACCAAGAAGAAAGAAGTCCCAAGATTTAGGACCTCTAACTATTAATTAAGCATGAGGTTCCGATTATCAGAACAAATCTGCATACCCTAATTGTCTTAAATAGTCTCCTGAATCTTTAAGGCAATCAAATGGATCTCTGCCATAAGTGTCGTCTTGTTCAATCAAAAAATATTGAACTCCTGCTTTCATTCCAGCTTCCATAATCCCTTTAATGTCCAGATTGCCTGTGCCAAGCTCAGCAAATTCAATATTACCTGTAAATTTGCTCATGAAATCGGACATATCCCTTAAATCTCCTAAATCAATTGGTCCGATGCGATAATCCTTTAAATGAATGAGTGAGACACGCCCGGCAAAACGATTGATGACATCTATCGGGTTTGCTCCTCCTCTTTGGGCCCAGTGAACATCGAGTTCAAAGCCGAGATTGGACGTTTGCTCTCTCATAATATCCAGCAGGCACTTCCCGTCATATTTCTCAAACTCAATATGATGGTTATGGTAATACAGCTCTATTCCATGCTGTTTGAGCCGTTCGGCCATCTTTTCAGCTTCGGTAATATACTCCATCGCCTTGATTTTATCTCCCATTAAATTAACAGGCATCATACCAATTCTAATAAAATTACAATCTAATGTTATACAATCACTGACAATCTTATCAAAATCTGCTGTTAAAGATTCACCTTGGCTCCCTGGCATTGAATCAAGGGGAGCGCTGATCGCTGCGACTTTGATATTAAAGTCTAAGCTTGCTCTTCTCAATTCAGACACATTTTCCTCTGTCATTTGAACTTGTGTGACTTCTACATAGCGGTAGCCCAGCTCATGAATTTTTTTCATTGTTTCATAGACGCCCAATTCTTCTATTTTATTTTTTAAATTGAACATTTGAACACCTATTTTTCCGCTTTTCATCAATTTAGCTCCTCCATTCTGACACGTCTTTTTTCTTCTGATGATTGCCTGATTGCATCAATCATTTTCATGGACATAAAGGCGTCCTTCACATGGGTATACTTGTCGCTGTCTGATGCAATACATTGATAGAACCGATTAATCAGCTTAGCGTGGCTCGCTCCATAATAGAACTTCGTCCCAGTAAGTCTGTCATCTGTTGCTAATTCTATCTTTTTATTCTCTTCATCAGCTCTTGTTAAAATACTGTCCTTTATCGTAAATTTTTCTTCCTTAAATGTGACTTGCAGCTCTACACTGGAGTTTCGTTCATTTGAAATCGTCGCAAAGAACAACCCTGTGGCACCGTTGGCAAATTGAATATGAGCACTTGCTGTATCCTCCACCTCTATTTCATAATCAAGTAATTGATCGATTGATCCTCTGATTGAATCTATGTCTCCCCCGAGGAGCTGCATTAAATCTAAAGTATGAATCGATTGGTTAATCATCACGCCACCGCCGGCATACTTCATCTTGCCTCGCCATGGTTTTACGTCATAATAAGCCTTTGGCCTATTCCATGTAACCAGCCCCTTTATTCCCAGAACTGGACCATAATGGCCGCTTTCAACCATTTCATTCAGCACTTCAACTGTTTTATTGTACCGATTCTGTAAGCACACACAGATTTTCACATGCTTATGTTTTTTTTCTAGTTCCACTAAGGAATAACCCTCTTTATGAGTCAATGCGATAGGCTTTTCGAGAAAGACATTAATGCCCGCTTCCACACAAGCTACTGTTGCAGGATAGTGAAGATAGTGCGGCAAGCAAATATGTACACAGTCCAGCACTTCCTCTGCCAGCATTGCTTCATAATCTTCGTAAAAATTCACATGAGGCACTATTGCTTTACACTTCGGGTCTACATCACATACTGCCGTTAATTCCACATCTGGGTTTGCCTGTATGGCGGCAAGATGAATTTTTGAGATATCACCAAGTCCAATTACCGCTGCTTTCAGCATTCCAATCTCCCCTCCTGCAACCCATGTCAGCTTTTAATTGGGTTTAGTTTTTCCGCTTCTATCTTTTTGTTTAACTCAGCTAGATATACCTCTTCATCAATTGGCAGCTCTACTTCTTTGTCTAACCAGCTCGACAGATGAATGGCATTTGCCAGTGCAACCCCATTGATTCCATCAGAGCCAGGGGCAAGGAGCGGCGTGCCGTCTATAATATTAGCTGCAAAGTTTTCCAAAACAGCGATATGCTGCTCTCCCCAAACACTCTCGAATTCTAGCACCTCTTCTGAATAGAGCTCTTGTGTATTGCCGCCCATAAATATTTTTGTCACCTCATGCATGCTCATAGTAGCACTCATTTCTGACTCTGGTTTAACAAGGCGTTTAATCGTTATTTTCTGACTGTCATCAACAACGATTTTCCCCTTGTCTCCCAATATTTCAAAACGGTCCGTCCCTATTACATCATGTGTACAAGTAATGAACACACCTGTCGCACCATTTCCGTAATCAAGCAATGCAGTTACTTCATCTTCCACAGCAATATTGCGCTGAAATCCATATTTCACATTAGAATAAACTTTCTTTGGCATCCCGCAAATCCATTGCAGCAAATCAATTTGATGGGGCGCCTGATTGACAAGGACACCGCCGCCTTCACCATTCCAAGTGGCTCTCCATGCTCCTTGGTCATAATATCCTTGCGGCCTCCACCATGTTGTTATCATCCAGTTTGTGCGGCGGATGTTGCCAATTTCCCCTGTATCTATTAAACTCTTTAAAGTTTGGTAAAGTGGATTTGTCCGTTGATTAAACATAATCCCAAAGGTTAATTCCGGTTTTGTTGCTGCAAAATCATTCATTTCTTTGACTTGTTTTGTATAAACACCTGCTGGTTTTTCAACAAGTGCATGAATATCTCTTTTTAATGCTTCAATCGCCATTTCAGGATGAAGATAATGAGGAACGCATGTGACGATTGCGTCTATCTCACTTCCTTTAAGCATGTCAATATAGTTATCATAAAAAGGAATACCAGGAAACTTCTCAGCTGCTGCTGTCTTTTTCGCTGGATCAATATCACAAATCGCCCCTAGCACCATATTTGCGACTCGCCCCTCTGCCAAAAAGTCAGCATATGCTCCTCCTTGAGCTCCTAACCCAATAACACCTAATCTCACTTTGCTGCCCATTATACTTCCTCCTTACTTGTAATTTGGTTAAGAATGTCTAGCAATGACTCATATTGCAGCTTGTAGGCACTCGCTCCTGTAAGTGCTTCATTGTTTTCGATAAAGTGAAGCGATTCTTCCAGCTCCAAGTCCTTTAGCGAATCAAATAACACAAGATGCGGTTCCAGTGTCAAAAATCCCTGATAGCCTTCGTCCATTGCCAGTTCCAATATTTCTGGAATTCTGCCTTGCCCAGTACCGCATACTACATTCTGTCCAGTTTCTGATACTGCATCTTTTATATGAATATAGACGATGTCATCCTTCAAAAGGTCATAGCATTCTTTTGGTTCCTCACCACACTGTACAAAATTAGCAAAATCAAAAATTGCTTTAAAAGAAGCTGAGCCTACTTCATGCAAAATCTCTTTACAGCGCCGGCCAATATCCCCATAAATATCCTTCTCATTTTCATGGAGCAAAATAATATCATATGATTTAGCAATTGCAGCAAATTCCTTTAATTTACTAATAACATTCTCTCGATATTTGTCTGCTTCTTCCCCTTTCGGAATATAGAAGCTGAAAATTCGGATATACTTACAATCAAGCAAGCTGCAAATCTTGCATATTGTGTGGAGCATTTGCTTTTGCTCTTCAAAGCCGCTGTCGTCATCAATTAGGATCTTGCCTATTGGAGATCCTATAGACGAAACACCGATTTCTGCTTTTTGCAAACGGGGTAAAACATCATCCCTTATTTCGTCTACCGAAAAATCACCAATATTTCTTCCGTCAATTCCACGCAAGGATATATAATGCATGCCAAGCTTTTTAACTACCTCAAGCTGTGTATTAAAGTCAGCTGAAATCTCATCTGAAAACCCTGAAATCAATAGGTTATTCATCTTTATAAAGCCTCCTTAACTATTTTTGGCCAGTCTTTAGTGCTCGATAATTTCTTGCCGTGTTTCCTACCTTTTCTTTGAAGTACCTGCTAAAATGAGAAATACTTTCAAAGCCTGATTTCTGCGCAATTTGAGATAATGGAAGATGTGGCTCCACTTCTAATAAATATTTGGCATGATTAAGACGACAGCCCATTAAGTACTCCATCACCGTAAACCCCGTAATTTCCTTGAAGACATGAGATGTATAATATTTGCTTAAATTTCGTTCTTTAGCTAATCTGTCTAAACTGACTTTTTCCGTAAAATGCTCATCAATCCACGATGCTATCATCTCGGCATGAATTTCCTTTTCTGGTCTTTTTGCCGGAAACATCTGTAAATCTTTTTTGCTCATTTTGTAAATCTCTACAAGCAGCTGTACAAGTTCTAATTTCACTTCTGCCTCTAATATGTCTGGTTGATTATTTTCCTGTTTATGATGGATTGCAAATAGGCTACTGATTTGACTCATTTTCTCTTCCACCAGCTTTGCTGACTTATCATAGCCTGTTCGAAGGAGGCAGTTGTTCAGTTTTCGAAAGGGGTCCAGCAAAGCTTCCATTCCAAGCACATGCAAAATTTCCTGTAAATAAGCTGGTGAAAAATGAATGACACTTCTAATATAGGGGGTTTCTAATGATGGATTCGGTTTATGCAATGTTAATCCGTCCATCAATAAAATATCTCCCGGCTGCAGTTCATAAATCCGGTTATTTATTAGATATTTGCAGTCTCCCGAGTGAAAAAAATATATCTCGTATTCGTGATGTGAATGAAACTCAAAGCCTGCCGTCTCCATTCCTCGCATCCTGTAATAGGCCATTATCCATTGCTCCAGCTAAAACCACCCCGTTTGGTAAGCGTTATCATTTTTTTATTAAAGTAAGAACCTGTTTCTATTGTATTGCTTTCTGGAAAATAATACATTCTCTAAAAATGCTGAAATCTGCTGTTTTTTTTACTGAAATTGCTTTTTTAAAAGCAGCTTCAGTAAAATTTCTAGAAACACCCTGCATGCTAACAATTACCTTACTAAAAAGTATCGCTCTGCGTTTTGAAATCCAATGTTTCTAATTGTTTCCTCAAGCAGGTCCATATCGTACGGTACCAAACCGGATTCTGCCCAATTACCGAAAAGATTACATACAATCCTGCGAAAATAATCATGGCGGGCATATGAGAGAAAACTCCGTGAGTCTGTCAGCATTCCAATAAAATGGCTCAACATCCCTACATTCGCAAGATCCTTCATTTGCCTTTCCATACCATCGATATGATCATTGAACCACCAGCCTGAACCAAATTGAATTTTTCCTGACACACCCTTTTCTGAATAATTTCCAACCATGCCGGCAAGTACGGGATTGTCTTTTGGATTAAGATTGTATAAAACGGTTCTCGGCAAAGCATCCTCCTGGTCAAGTTCATCAAGAAATGCAGCCAGCGCTTGCGCATGATTAGCTTCTCCGACTGAATCAAAACCAGTATCTGGTCCAATAAGCTTCTTCATTTTTGTGTTATTGTTGCGCATCGCCCCTATATGTAATTGCATGACCCATTGTTTTTCCGCATACATTTTCCCTAGCTCTTTTAACAAAAAGGAACGATAGCATCCTGTTTCCTCTTCTGTCAGCTCGATACCTTTCATACCTTTTTGAAAGATGCTGTCAATTTCTTCCTTTTTCGCATCTATATATTCCATCTTAGGGATATCATGATCAGATGCACAGCAGCGATTTTGATGAAAAAAATCAACTCTCTCTTTCAATGCAGCTAATAAGCCGTCTAAATTATCAATCTGAATTCCAGAAGCGTCTGCTAATTTTTTTAACCATTCACTAAATGCTGGTCTTTCTATAAATAGTGCCCCATCAGGCCGGAAAGTAGGAGCAATGATCGTTTTAAATGTCTCATCATTATTCAATAATTGATGGTATGTTAACGGGGAAATGGGGTCATCTGTTGTTCCGATAAATGTAACATTTGATCTTCTTATCAATGCTCTTGCAGTGAATTGCGATGTCTTAAGCAATTGGCTGCACTGTTCATATATCTCAGAGGCTGTTTGTGGACTAAGCAGTTGATCAATACCAAAATACATTTTTAGTTCCATATGTGTCCAGTGATATAAAGGATTGCCAATCAGGTATGGCACTGTTTCAGCCCAAGCCTTAAACTTCTCCCAATCACTGGCATCTCCAGTAATAAAATGTTCATCCACACCATGAATACGCATGACTCTCCATTTATAATGGTCTCCACTAAGCCATAGCTCTGTCAGATTCTCGTATGTTTTATCTTCCCAAACCTCTTGCGGATTTAAATGGCAATGAAAATCAAAAATTGGTAAACTGGTAGCCGCATTTTTATATAACTGTTTTGCCGTATTCGTATCTAATAAGAAATCATTATCTAGAAATTTCTTCATATGCTCCCCTCTCCCATTCATATGTTTTCTCAAGTTATTGTAAGCATTTACATTTTATTTTATATTAATTTGTTCACTAAACAAATTAATTCCACACATAATGTAACATGTTTAAATTTGTTAGTCAATGCAGATTACAGATTTAACAGAGGTTTTGTTAAATGTTGCTGGTATAATAAGGGTAGTCTAATATTAAATATATCAATATATAAAACCAATGGAGGATCACATGATTACTGGTGATGCAGCATACATAAAAAGAATTAATCGCTCCTCAATTATAAGAAATATTATTAAAGAAGGTATGATCTCACGAGCAGATTTGTCTAAGGTTACAGATTTAACGAGAGCGACCATTTCTGTTCAAGTGGCTGATCTTTTAGAGGAAGGTTTAATTGTCGAGACACAGCTTGAGCATAATTCAGTTGGCCGAAAACCAATTATGCTTTCCTTAAATGGAAGTGCAGGTTTTGCTCTTGGTATTGATTTGGATAGCGGCAAAATCTCCTTCATTCTTTCAGACCTTCTCGGCCAGCCAGTTTCCACTAAATCTGTTGAATTGAAAACCAATGATTACGCTAAGATTTTACATATCCTCATAGAGGAGATAAAGAATTTCCAAGAAAATACGCCTGTAAGCGAATATGGAATTGTCGGTATTGTGATTGCTATTCACGGATTAGTATCAAAGGATGAAATTATACATTTCGTCCCTCGGCTTAACTGGAGCAACATCCATCTGAAAGAAGATTTAAAAAAGGAAATAGACATTCCTTTATATATAGAGAACAATGCTAATCTCTGTTCTTTTGCAGAAAGGGTCTATCAGCACCATGAAACTGACTATTTATTGTGTACAACTCTATACTCTGGTATTGGCATCGGTATGATGATGAATGATGAGTTTTTCCGTGGGTATGATGGCTTCGCTGGGGAAGCCGGCCATATGATTATCGTTCCTGGCGGAAAGCCCTGTAATTGTGGAAACAAGGGCTGCTGGGAGAAGTATGCTTCTGAAGCAAGTATATTTGAACAGCTTTCTTCAGCCAGAAATCTGGAGGATTTAACGTATGACCAAATCCAAGCTTGGATTGAAAGCGGCGACCAAGAGGTAATTGACTTAATGGAACAGCTTCTTTACTACCTTTCCATCGGTCTGAATAATTTAATTAACATGTACAATCCTGATACACTTGTGCTGGAAAGTGAATTGCTGCATATCTATCCTGATTCGCTCGAAAAAATTAAAGCGAATCTGACCTCTTCCACCAGCCATTATCAAGGGCTGTTAATCTCCCCATTGGGTAAAGGTGCTGTAGTTTTAGGTGCGTGTGCATTAGCAATTAAAAACTTTCTCGATGTGCCAATGCTCAATTTTTCTCTTGAAAGCAATGCTTAAGACTAAACGAAGCCTCACCTAAGTTGGGGCTTCGTTTGCTTTTGGCAAAAAAAAGATAGCTGCAATCCAGCTATCCTTCCCATATTTATTTAGCAGCATTCCTTCTATCAGCAAGATCTTGTGCAAGCTGTAGCGTTTTCTTTTTGCTGAGCGGGTATAAGAATACAAGCAGCAAGAAAACTAGAAATAAAGAGCTTGCTGTCAACAATGTCGCAAGGGTATGAATGCCTTGCAACGTGCTTTCTGATTGCACGTCTAATGACGCACTATAACCAACTGCAGCAAGTGCCGTTCCACCTAATCCACCTGCAACTGCTTGCCCTACCTTTCGAGCAAATGAATAAATAGAGTAAATCGTCCCATCTTCCTTCATGCCTGTTATGAATTCATGATAATCAATTACATCTGTGACAAATGCCCAAACAACAATCCCAAAGAACGAAAAACCAAACATTCCAACTGCAGAGATTGCAAGGAATTGACTAGCGCTAATATCTGATAAGAAATAGAGCAGCAAATAATCTATTACGGAAAGCAGCAAGCCTGCTGCTGCCACTTCTTTTTTCCCAAATCTTGCAACTAGCGGTTTTGCAATTACTATCGCAATAAACATGGCAGCTGTCGCAATAAGCCCTGAAATACTTAATGCTTTTGCATTATCAAAATAATTTTTGAACAAATATACATCAACAGCTCCCTTTAACATAGAGCTCATAATAAAAACGAGTGAAGCAATAAGGATAATCAGAAGCGGCTTGTTTTTCCCTACCCCTTGTAATGTCCGTTTCAGCGAGGTTTTGCCTTCCTTTCTTGTCTCTGTAATACGTTCCGTTGACATCTTGTAACATGCCATATAACAGGATAGTGAAAGAACTGCAAAAATGATGGCGGCCATAAAAAAACGGCTAGGATCTGCTTTATTATCGACAAATACAATTAACGGTCCTATCACGTTTACAATTAACCCAGCTAAAGTTGCCCCCATTGTTCGGAAACTTGACAGAGACGTACGCTCGACAGGATCACTTGTAATGACAGAAGCCATTGATCCGTAAGAAATGTTTACCGTACTATACAATGTTCCCCATAAAATATATGTCACAAAGGCATATGCTTCATAGAAGCCTGTTGACATGCCGGGAATATGTATAAACATCAACACTCCTGAAAACACGAGAGGAAAAGACATTCTGAAAATCCATGGTTTGAACTTTCCATTTTTACTTGGCTTTCTCGTGTCAATAAAACGGCCCCATGTTACGTCTGCAACTGCATCCCAAAGACGAGCAATAAGGAAAATCGTTCCTACCATTGCAGGACTTAGACCAAAGACATCTGTGTAATACACCATTAAAAACGAACCTACTAGTATAAAAAAGAAATCATTGCCAAAATCACCAAATAAATAACCTAACTGATCTTTAACTCCAAATTTTTGTACTTTCCTGTCTACATCTGGTATTACTAGCTCTCTGTTTGTTTGAGCCATCATTATCCCTCCAACAGAATTGTAATTATAAGACGGAAATTTCAAATAAATCAGTCGGTGCTTATGCAATTATCTTTAGATGTGCTGTAAGCTATGAACATTCAATCCGTTGTTAGCATAGAAAAACATTATTCCTCCCCTCTGCTTCACAATTTGTAACCCCTCACATTTCATAAAACACACTAGACCAAACTAACTGATGATGCCATAATTAATTTGTTTAATGAACTAATTAATTGGTCGTTATTAGATTAACACCCTCTAACTCGTTCGTCAAACACTTTTTGAAAGCGCTTTTTTAAATTTTTATACAAAAAAGAACGATGCTTTTAAAAAGCATCGTTTCATTTCTTATATAGCCAGCGCAATGCCACCATAAATTGCTCAATAAAGTATTCCCGCTGGTGATTAGCAGCTTGCCTTACTTCAAAAAGCAGCTGCTGCTGAGAAAATCCCTTTCGTTCAAGGATGCCATTCGCATTTTGCACAGACTGAACCATTTCCTGCTGTATATTCGTTTTTCCTTTTCCTTCTTCACTGCCAACATATAAATACAGCTTCTTTTTCTCAGGAGAGCACTCTTCATTCTCTAAAAATTCGAGCATATTTGGAAACCATAAGGATGGGGATAGTAGACCGTACTTCCCGATTACCTCACTGGTAGAAAACAAGGCAAACAGCGTAATTAGTCCTCCTAAAGAAGCTCCGAGCATACCCGTTTCCTTCATATCAGGTATTGTGCGGAATTGACTATCTATATATGCTTTAATAGACTCTTCCCAAGTATGCAAATATTCTTTTCCTTCCCCCTTAAAATCAGGGAAGGCTGGTACTAAACTCTCCGCAGGCCATGGAGTATATTCATGAAGTCTATCAACAGGCTCCATTCCAATAAGAATCACTTCTTTGATTTCATTTACTTGATAAGACTCTTTTAACTTAGCCAAATTACTGGAGAATAAATAGTGTCCATCATGCACATACACGGCAGGATAATGCTGATCTGTTTGATAGTAGCTTGGAGGCAAGCAGATGTACAGCTTCCTGCCGCCAACTGTTTTTTCAATTAACTCTTCCATTCTTGCCTCCTAAACTTTTGCTTTTACTAATAAAAAGATGAAATATGGTGCTCCGATAATGCTTAGTATAATACCTACAGATATTTCTGCCGGTGCGACAACGCTTCTGCCGATATAATCAGCTACTGTCAAAAGCAGCATGCCGACAAGCCCGCAAACTAGCAAGGAATGACGGTTCTTCAATCCAACTAGAAGCCTAGCGATATGAGGACAGATTAGTCCAATAAATCCAATGCTACCGGAAACTGCCACACATGAACTTACTAATATAACGGCACCTGCCATCAACAGCCACTTCTCCTTCTCCACTTGTATGCCAAGTCCTTTCATGACATTTTCTTGGAGGCGGAATAAATCGAGCTTGTAAGCTTTAAAGAGGATGAAGGGTACGACAAGTAAAAACCATGGAAGTATGGAAATGACATATGTCCATGTAGCATTATAGATGGTCCCATTAAGCCAAACAGTTGCCATTTCAAAGTCCTGTGCTTTCATCTTTAGAGACAGAAACATGGACAGTGATCCAAACCCTGTGCTGATTGCAATTCCTGTTAAGAGCAGCCGCTGGGAATCAAGGCCGCTAATTCTGTTCCATGCTAACAGGAATATAATCGTAGCAGCAAACAGTCCGCCGATTAAACCAATCAGCGGCATTAACAGCTTCATCAGGAGCTGATCGCCAGAGAAGGTTCCTTGAAAGAGGAGCATATATGCAACAATAAAAGCTCCGGCTCCACTGTTTATACCAAGAATGGCCGGATCTGCAAGTCCATTTTTTGTAATGCCTTGAAGGACTACACCGCCAACACCAAGGCCAAAGCCAATCAGCAAGGCAAGCACCAGTCTTGGCAGCCTTAATTCAAATAGTACTAAATCAATATCCTCCTGCGGACGTATGCGGAACAAACTTTCATAAAACTGCGAGAAGGTGATAGGATACACACCATTTGTGATGCTGTAATAACCGGCTGCTAGGATAAGGACAAGCAGAACAAACACGATTATGTAAAATCTTTTGTTAAACACGCTGATCGCCTCCTCCCTTTCGCTTAATTAAATAGAGAAAGAAAGGAACACCTATAAAGGATGTAATGATGCCAATCGGTGTTTCAAATGGATAATTGACAAACCTGCTGATCACATCACAGAAAACTAAAAATACTCCGCCTAATATGCCGGCACACGGGATAACGGCCCGATAGTCACTTCCGACAAGATATCTTGTGATATGGGGAATAATCAGTCCGATAAAGCCAATTTTCCCGACTAACGCCACTGATATTCCTGTCATTAAGCCGACAGCTGCCATAGATAACAGCTGAATCCATCTTGTCTTTTGTCCCAATCCTGTCGCGAGATCCTTGCCTAAAGACAGGATTGTCACTGATTTCGATAAAAACATCGATATAATAATTCCAACTAAGGCAAATGGAATAACAAACGTTAATAAAGGTGAATCGATTTGATGAAGCCTCGCATTATACCAAAAGCTCATTGTTTGGGAAACTTGGAAATAGGAGGCGAGACTGGAGGATACACCGCTTAAAAATGTTCCGATAATCGTCCCGATTATCGCAAGCTTGACTGGCGAATAGCCGTTTTTCACGAATGCTGCCAAGCCCATTACAAGTGCCACGCCAAACAGTGATCCAAAAAATGAAAGACATAATAGCTGAAAAGAAGATAAATTAGGCAAAAAGATAAATGAAATGGTAATAAAAAAAGCAGAGCCATCTGTCACTCCCATTATGGATGGAGATGCTAAATAATTTCTTGTGATGCCTTGCATTAATGCTCCCGAAACAGCTAATATTATCCCAATCAGTAAGGCACCAACTGCTCTTGGTATTCTTGAACTCCTCACGATTGTCTGCTGCATATTATCTGGATCATAATGGAAAACAGCTGCAAAAATATCCTTAAAGGATGTGTCTGTTGCACCATATCGGATGGAAAGAAGCGTAACGAGCGCAAACAAGATTGGAGATAATATAATAATTAAATAGGTTGCCAGTTTTTTTTGATACATACATATTCACCTTATATACAATTAGTACTTGTCCAGGAGTTCTGGACAAGTACTGTTATTTTACAGCCCTAATTCTTTCTTAAAAGCTGCTAGGAAGTTTGTTTTACTCCAAGCAGTACCGCCTGCTGCCATTGGGTCAATTGCATTTACATATACATGTCCGTCTTTAACTGCATTCAAGTTTGTCCAAATAGCATTGCTTTCGAAATCCTTCAAAGCGTCTTTATTCTCTTGATTTTCAGATTCCTCAAATTGCACAAACAAGTAATCAGGATTCATTTCAGCCAGCTTTTCCAATGAGATTTGTTCTTGGGCTTTAGCTGCTTTTACTTCTTCTGGTACTGTAAGTCCTAAATCAGTGTAAAGTACTGGATTGAAATACACACTCTCTGGGTATACAAAAATGCTACCGCTGCGAATTCTGACCATTACAACTTCTTTATCAGCAATTTTTTCCGCAACTGCTGTCTTTGTTTCCTTTACACTTGCTTCGTAATCAGAAATGTACTTTTCAGCTTCCGCTGTTTTACCCGTAATCTCTGCCAAAACAAGCAGATTATCCTTCCAATGAGTAGAAATATGGGAAATCGGAATCATTGGTGCGACTTTATTTAAGCTTTCCACGACATCTGCTTGAAACTTGCTTGTTCCAAGAATGACATCCGGTTTTAATTGCAAGAGCTTCTCTGTGCTCGGCTGGAATTTGTCACCAATTTCTTGAGCCTCAGACATGGAATCTCCTAAAAATGCAGGAAACTCGCCACCAGTTGCTACTGCTCCTACTGGTTTAACTCCTAACACAGCTGCATCTTCCATTGCTTCCTGACTTGCTGTAACAATTTTAGTACTATTGCTTGGAATTTCATATTCTTTATCTAAAAATGTAATGGTTTTTGTCGTATCAGCACTTGCTTCCTCTGCAGGTTTTTCACTGCTACCTGCAGACTCTTCTTTTCCGCAGGCAGCTGCAATTACAAGCAGGATACCTAACATTATAATAAATGCATATTTTTTCACGAAGATCTTCCCCTTTTATATAGTCTAATTGATATTGATAACCACTTTCAATTAGGATTATACAAAACTATCTTTTATTGGAACATGGATTATTTCCTCTCATTTACTTGTACTTTTTCCGTAATCAATTCTAATAGATTATGAATAACACGAAGATGAGAGCTTGCAGAGCATTCATTCCAAGGATCTGATTGGATGTAATAAACTTGCTGGCGTTTCACAGCTTCAATATTGTTCCAATGCACCGATGTCCTGACAGTCTCCCAATGTTTTAGCGTTTCCTCATCCTGGCGTATATTCATTAAAAGGAAATCTGGCTGCATTTCCATAACAGTATCTATTGATATTTGTTCATTATGCTTCCATTTGTCTTTCTCTTGTGCAGAGCCTATCTGCAGCTCTTCATAGATTACTTCTATAATGGTTCTAGAGCGGTTTAAATAGTAATTATCCTTGAAAAGACTGATGACTAGTCCTTTTTTTCCGCTTAAATATGGAGCTAGCTGCGCAGATGCACTTAATGCCTGATTTTCATAGAAATCCATCCAATCCTTTGCTTCTTTTGTGCAGTTCAAATATTCTGCTATCTGAAAAAACTGATCTTTCCAATTGTCCTGCTCTGAATAATAAAAGACAGGAGCAATTTTAGCTAATTCTGCTTTTTCGTCTGCAGTTATTTCCTGTTTCGCTATAATTAGATGGGGCTTTGCCCTCTTTAGCTTCACAATGTTTTTGCGCCATTCTGTATGCTTTCGATAAGACTCGAGATGGAAGATAATATCATCTTTGTACTGCTCATAATAATCAAGCGTCCATTTCGGATGAATGGGGGCTGCATATGGAAGTATTTGCAACGCCAGCAGATGTCCTGTTGTTGCGAAATCATAGGAAGCTATTTTTCTATGTCTTTTCTCCCGATATGCCGATGGAGAAATGCCGACAGCTTGTTTAAACTTTCTGCTTAAGTAGAATTCATCCGCATAGCCGACAGAACTGGCAATAGAACGAATGCTGTCTTTTGTCATCAGCAATAGTTGTTTAGCTTTATTTACACGTAATCTCGTAATATAATCGCTTATCGTAATACCGTATTGTTTTTTAAACATTTCTGAGTAATATTTAGGACTAAGCTCTGCCTGCTGTGCCAGCATATCAATCTTTAAGCGTTCATGAAAATGAGCTTCCATATACCTTTTTGTTTCCTCGATTGCTAAGAGAGTATCATTAGGTGTGTCGTGCTTTTTATAGGACAATAAATGAAAGAATACCTCATCAAGCCTAGCTCTCTGCAGAAAATGGAGGTAAGGGGTGTCCTCCCCTTCAAGGCGATACATTTCCTCTATTAGTACTGCCGCCTCTTGATGATAAGGTATTACCTGCTGCTGCATACATGCCAAGCTGTCTAAGTAGGGCTGAATCTCTTCCTCCCTGTCTTTCAGAAAAACTTGAAAGGAAATAAGATAATAATCTACATCACTAGCAAATGTAAGTTTATATGTACTGCTTGGCGGGATGACGAGGAGCTGGTGGCTGGCAAATTGCTTCACTTCTTTATTGATCGTAATGGTTCCTCTGCCAGTCAGAATATATATTAAATCGAAATAAGACGTAATTTTATTTTCCTTGCTTTGCTTGTGAATGCGCTTGATGCTCTTCAAGTCTAAATAGAAATTTTTCCAAATATTATTATTTTTTATGATTGCCACTTGTTTTCCTCACCAGTTCCCTTTAAAATATTTGATGATATTGATAATCATTTTCATTAATAATACCAAAATTTAACCAATTAATAAAGATAGCCTGCACTTAAATGAAACGGAGGAAAGTATGAAGACAGAACCATATACCTTGCCGCATACAGAATGCTGGTCTATCTTGTCACAAGGAAATCAGCAATTATATAAAATATTCGTATCTGTTCCTGATTCACCTGCGCCTGAAGATGGTTTTCCACTTATATATGTACTAGATGGAAACTCTATCTTTGCCAGTTTCACAGAAAGTATGAATCTGCAGACTAGACGGGGAGAGATTACAGGAAAAAAACCGCATATTATTGTGGGCATCGGTTATGAAACAACAGAACCATTTAATGACAGTAGATATTTTGACTATACCTTCTCACCTGAGATAGATTTCTTATCCTACCATCCCATAGACAGGGACTTTCCACCAGGGGGCGGCGGAAGCTTGTTTCTTTCTTTTATTGAAAAACAACTTAAGCCCCAAATTAAACAAAAATATGAGGTTAATACCGAAAAACAGACGATTGTCGGTCATTCTCTTGGCGGTTTATTCGTACTTTCTGCATTATTTACTTCGTCTTCTTCCTTTCAGTATTATGTGGCAAGCAGCCCCTCCATCCATTGGAATGAAGACTTTTTAAATACTGCAAAGCAAAAGTTTATGGAAACTGAGCCGAAAGCGAAGCTCCTTATCACAAGCGGAGAATTGGAAAGAGATCATTTTTCACAAATGAATGAAAAAGCGAAGAAACTTAATGATGAACTTCAAACACATGTTTCTGCTAAGTTTGATAGTGAATTTCTCGAATTTCCAGGAGAGGATCACACGACAGTTCTCCTGCCGCTCATTAACAAAACGATTTTGTTCATGAATGATATTAAACAGCAAATTAAATAAACTATACTGTTTTGCTTGAATTAATAGTAGCTTGGGTATAATATGTAACTATAAGCATAAACTAGAAAAAGCCAAGGAGCGGGTAACTCCTTGGCCCTGAACTACTGCCATATCGGGCGGTGCGGTCAGGCTAATATATTAGATTAGCGAGAAGAACCACCCTTACGTTTGTGGCGCGGGGTGGTTTTTCTTTGCTCTTTTTTCCTTTTGCCCGCTAAGCGCTGTGCGTAAGCTGCAGCAAAAGCAGTGAAAAATACTGTGACAGTATTCTCCAGCAGAGTCTTTAGAAAATCCATTGGCGTGTTCACCTCCTTCACCATAAGGGAAAGAGTGACCAGCACCACCCGCATCAAATATATGTAGTTCACTTCTATTATACACTTTTTTAGTAGGTTTTTCTTTACATTCCAAATAGTTTCATAAATTAGGATAAATCACCTAACAACAATAAATAAAGCCAGGCTTATTATAAAGCCTGACTTTATAAAGGAAACTGCCATACCTAAGTTCGATAAAACTTAAGAGTTTAAGAAGGAAGGTATAACATAGCCTTTATATTAATTGGGAAAGCAATCCATCTAACGATTTACAAGATATAAGAGTTAGAAGGAAGATAGATAATAGCCCAATATGTATTCATACTATAGATATTCTGAAACAATGAGATCAAGATTAAAAGGAGTAATCCCTTTATCAACAGAGAAAATTAAATCTGCTTCCTCTATTGTAGCACAAAACTCTCCTCGTGCCTCAATATGAAGTTTAAATAAATCATATAAATTCGGTTTGACAAGTGAAGTTAATGCCTTTCCCATCAACACCATTCCCATTTGATTTTCTTCTACATTATTAGCAAAATATGGATCCGTTCGAAGTGCAACATCTGTCCAAATAATTTTATTATCCTGTAAATCAAGTATCATTGGAATACATATCTTAGAATCAGATGTAATATCCATTCTATTCTCGACTGTTTTTGGCTCATATATTTCCCCGGAATTAGGATTTTCTCTGCTCATCCAGCCCATAAAGCATTCTGGAAGCTCATTAAATGCCTCACCGCTAAAAGAATGGATAGAAAAGACAATATACCTTCCGCCGAAATTACGGACCGACTGTATATCCAAATCAATGAACTCACTAGCGCCTGCTGGTGCTGAAGTAATATCACCACTATGACTCGATTTATACTTAGCTGATCTTAAGTTCGTATACGAAACATGTTCCAAATATCCCCAGGCTTCATCATACATAACGGCGGATAAATCGATATCTGTGCCCCAATCTTTCGAGCCGTCTTTCCAATAAAGAAAAGTTCTAATTGTCTTCATGGACTCTGCCACATCTAGCTTTGATCCTCTCACAACAGCTTTAACCGACTTATTAGCGGAGCGCTGGGAAAATGGCACAAGATAATTTTTTAGTGCTTCGTCCAAATAAACCTTTCCAATCGGACCCTTTTGCTTATAAATACTGATTAAACTGTTGTCACAAATGCACACAATTTCCTCACAAACTTCCTCTGCAATGTCAGGGAGATTATTGTCTATTACAAACATCTTCGCTACATTTCCTTTAGGAAAAAATGATCTTTTTTCATTTCCTGCATTCCTGTTTTTAAAATGTTCTCTTACTTGCAACAGCACCGTCGTTTCTACTTTTTCAGCAATTGCCTTAAAATTCTCGATCACAATCTCAGGCTGGTGATGAAGTCTTAATAGGTGATCAAGCTTGCGCGCAAATTCACCTGGTCTTTCAGACAAAAAAGTCATAGCATCATCCATTCGCTTTGTACACAGTGCCTCTGCAACAAGACCATTAAATGTAGGAATATGCTCATTATTTCTCAGCTTGAAAAAAGCTTCGTTCGCCTTTTTAAATTGCTTATATTCTCCTGGATGGAGCCGCTCTCCTAACCTAATCCATCTGTTCTTATACCTTTTCATATCCTCTTCGATATTGCCGCAGTTTTCAAGAAGCGTTAGAAGTAAACGTCTCTCCTTTCTTTTAAAGCTCTTAAATCGTGTACTTGCAGCTAAGCTGACATCCCCATCCGAAAGAGACACAGCAATCCGCAGGACATCTGTAGCTGTTTTAACATATTGAAACAGAATCTTATGATCTAAGTTGTTCTCCAATAATAACTTTCCAAGTAAAGCAATACTCTCCTTCAAAGGCACTTCTCGCGGTATAAGCTGCCAGGCCATTTCAGGAAAGCTTGAGAAGGCATACTCCAAGTCTGCCTTGTCAGTTGCTGAAAGGGACGTTTTTGAAGAAAGCAAGTTTCGGAAAATCATCAAAAAATCGTCAGTCGAACCAAGGGCTATCACTTTTTGCTCTGTTCTGTCATACAACGGCAGTCTTGTCTGTTGCTCATATTCAGGCAATATTGTCCCCTCTGACAAATAATGTATAAGCGCGTTTACAAATAGTTCTGCATCGCTCGCTTCCATCACCTGCTGCGGAAAGTTCGGATACATTGGCTTATAGGTCTTATTTGCACCCAATAATTCTTTCAAATTATCGATGGTGGATAAATAGAATTCATTAAGCTGGTTTGCGGAATATGTATATAGTGTATCAATGATAGATTTAGAAAATGTGTAGCCTAGTGATTCAAAATTGGCTAAGATGGTGGCTATGTAATGGAGATTAGGCGTATGGTCATTGCCTTTGGTTAGGATGAGTTTATTTTTTCTTCGTAAGTAGATTTGATTAATCATTATTCACCTCTTATAAATAAATACCTTTCTAGTTATATCATCATTTAGTAAAAAAATAAAATAATAACTTACATAATTAATATAATATGGAAACTCAGTTTAATAATAAAGAGAGGCAAACCTTTGAAAGGTTTGCCTTTGTATATGGTAATCTACTACTAAAATTCTTCTTCTTCCTCAACAGCAGTTATATCAAAGTGATAATCAGTTGTTGCTGTACCTTCCCATCCCTCTTGAGTAATATTACCTTGCTCATCTGTCTCTTCACTCATTTTTTTCAGAGCATATGTTGAGATAGAAAAACCTTCAACTGGTAACTGCTTTTCATCTAATTTCTTTATTTCTCCATTTGAAATAACATGAGGTTCATTTTCAGCAAAACCATATTGCGTTCTTTCGCCAAAGCTGTGTATCGCAAAAGTAGACAAACTTCCTTTAGCATTTGTAATGTCTGCAATATTAAGCGCGTTCATATTTACAAAGAAATACTTGGCATCTACTAAAGAAATAAGATTATCCCAGGCTTCAAAATGACTTTTAGAAATTTCATACCTATTCTTATCCACTACATAATTAATACTATAATATACTATGTCAAAGTGATCTTGCTGAATTAAATCCCAGCTTAATTCTGTCGGCTTGCCTGATTTAGTATATTGCAAGTTAAAATTTGTGAGCTTAATTTCACCATCTTTAAGTTTTAATTTCTTCATAACCAAATCGTTCTCTTTATCAAAATTAAGCTTATATACCGAACCAATTTCATGTTCAAGATTTATCGTGCGGCTCTCCCATTTATCTACAGCAATTGGTGTGATCCATTGTACGATTATAAATATAATGAAACCAAAGATGGCTGCTTGACGTTTAATAGGCGTATTTAACTTAGGTCGGAAAAACAGTAAATAAATGATAAAGCCAAGCGGTAAGGCAATTCCATTAAATTTAAATGCAAATACACCTAATATATAATAGCCAATTATTTTTAAAGAAAAATAGGCTTCTGAATCACTCTTTTTCTTGATTAAATACAATAATCCCCCAACTACTAACACTATGTAAACAATAGATGAAATCATCAAGTCCCCCTGTCTGGAATGCTGTCTCACTCCAGATATATGTATTATAATTCCAATACAAGTATAACATGGCAATTATAATTCATTTATAGAAAGTTATTTTGCTAATGAAAAAAGACCTTCATTCTAATGAAGGTCTCACTTATTTTAGCGGTAAAATGCTTCGATTTCACTAACAATCTTATTAGAACTAATTTCTGGACTAGTTAAAATCGGAATGGCAACATGCTTTAGAGCAGTCTTTGCTCTTGCCATTGAAAGTTGAGCCAGTATGATTAGATCTACTTGATTATTGAGAAGCTTTTCTACACTGCTTGCAATAAGGCTGTCATGCAATTCAAATTCTTTGTTATTTAGAGCAGCAAATGCTTCTGTATTAACTTCCACTAAAACCTCTACCTCTTTTCCCAAGATATCAGCCTTGTCTTTTACTGCTTTTTCCGTAGTCGGACAGCAGTAGCTACTGTTGCAACGACACCTATTTTACTCCCCAGCTTAACGGCTTGTTCAATCATGGCATCATCTACATTTTCAATTGGAAGCTGCGGAAACCTTTTGCGCATTTCGGTAATTGTCGGACTGTAAGCAGAGCAGGATAGAAGGATTCCATCTACTTCTGTATCCACCGCTCGTTCTAGCAAACTCGCAAAGCGTTCTACTAATGCTGCTGTAATTTCTCCTTCTTTATCTAGCGCTCTGAGCAGTCCCTCATCCATGAAATTAATCGTTTCTATATCAGGAAAATTCTTCGCAAAAGCTTCCAGTATTGGGTTAACAGAATTTAGTGTAGCATGGATTAAACCGACTTTATATTTGTTCATGTTCTACACTCCATCACTTTAAAATTTAATTTTGTTTAGATATCATATCTTGGAAGTTTATTTCGTCCATAAACTCAATGAAGGTTCTTACTAATTTCAAATTATAGTCATCTTGATTGTAGAACATCCAAGTGTGTCTAGTTATTGGATTATTATCTTTATCATTTAAGGGCAGCTGATATAAATTCTCTGTGTTTTTAATAACTAAGCTGGGCATTATCGCATACCCTAAATCATGTGCTACCATTTCCCTGCAAGTGTCTGTTTTATCTACTTTAATTCCAACTTTCGGGGGAACGGAAAAGTTCTCTGACCACCATGTATCTATCATATCTTGAAGTTTAACATCACATATATAATCAATTCGGGGTAATGTTGGAAGTTCTGCCAAATCGATTTTACTATAAGATACTAATGATAAGTTCTCTTCTAGTAATAATCTTTTTCCTCCAATCCACTTGTAATCTCCTCTTACAAATCCAATATGAATTTATGCTTTTACAATTTCAGGACCAATTCCATCTTTTCAATTCCTTCCCACCCCATTGGAAGCTCTATCCAATCAAACTTTACATCTAACTCTTGTGCAGCTGCTTTAAAAACCTTTACTGTAGCGCTTACAATTTCTGGCCCAATGCCATCACCTTGTAATACTCCTAACTTATATGCCTTCATCATCTCATCTCCCTATTTCGTTTGTGCTTATAGATTTTCAATATTGAATTTCTACTATCACTGTAATATAAAGCTAACAATAAATGAAATATCGCTTTTTTATGTTTATCCATAACTATTTTTTATTTTCCTATCCACCGGTGTGATCATATTAACCATTACTTTTTTTTATCGATAACAATAACTTATATTGATTTCTATAATATAGTGGTTTTTTTGTATAATGGTAGAAAATATAATAACAAGGGAGAGGCTTATGGAGAACATAATAGAGCAATTTAAAGGCATTCCTACTACATCGATTTCCGATTCTATGAATGGATTAAATAATCTGGACCCTTCTATAAAGCCAATTAAGGATGAATATTCTTTTGCTGGCAGAGCACTTACTGTTAAAATTCCAGTTGGTGATAATTTGGCCGTTCTAAAAGCCATCAGAGAGTCAAAACCTAATGATGTTATTATTGTCGATGCTAAGGGAGATACATACAGAGCTGCTGCCGGGGACTTTGTAATTGGTATGGCAAAAACGCTTGGGGCTGGTGCATTTGTTGTAGATGGTGCAATCCGAGATATAAATGGCATTAGAGATCTCGATTTCCCTGTTTTTTGTAAAGGGACAACTGTAGCAGCTGGAGGAAAAGCTGGCATGGGAGAGATTAATATCCCGATTTCTTGCGGAGGTGTTACGGTAAAACCAGGTGATATCATTGTCGGCGATATTGACGGTGTTGTCGTAATTCCACAGGAACAGGAAGAAGAAATATTGGCAAACTCACTTGATAGAGTGGAAAAAGATAAAGCAAGAGAAGAACAAATCTCAGGCAATAAAGAAGAAATTATTATATATCTTGATCAAATGATTCATTCTGCAAAATAAGTATTCATGAAAGGAAGACATCTGCTCTTCCTTTTTATTATGGGGAGATAAATATGATGTTGAGAATAATAATATTTTCTGTTTTTGCTTTTCAATTAATTATTAATATTACTCGTCCAATTATTACGTTATATGCATCTGACTTAGGATCAAATACATTTGAAATAGGTATATTAACCGCTGCGTTCTCCTTCTTCCCACTTCTTTTTGCTTTACATGCTGGCAGAATAGCTGATAAGTATGGAGATCGTTATCCGGTTATTTTTGGGATGATTGGATTAGCTGTAGGTATGTTTTTCCCATACTTTTCCACCTCTATTTCGGCTTTGTATATTAGTCAGTTAATTGTAGGGATATCGAATATTTTTATCGCTGTTTCTCTGCAAAATGTTATAGGTACTATAGCTACCGAATCGAATCGAGATCAATATTTCAGTATGTTTGGCATGGCAGTTGCTGCTGCTTCTGTATTAGGTCCGATGCTTGGGGGATATATCTCTGAACACTATAATTATAATAGTGTGTTTCTCATTTCCCTGCTATTATCTATCCTGCCTATTATCATAAGCTTAAAAATACCTGCCATTAAAAAGGATGTGGGTGAGAAGAAAAGCATTATCGAATCAATTGGGTTATTAAAAATACCATTATTGAAGAAGGCTTTATTTTCAAGTGCCTTAGTTTTGTATTCTAGAGATATTTTCGTTGCCTATTTTCCTATTCTTGCAAAGGAGTCACATTTATCCAATTCACAAATTGGGCTCGTTATTTCATTACAAGGATTAGCGATGATTATAATTCGCTTTATTTTACCGAGACTGCTTTTAATTATGGGCAGAGACTATATTTTATTTATCTCTGTTCTGCTGGCCGGTGCATCTTTTCTGCTTATTCCATTTACCGGAAGTCTGACTTTTTATTGTGTCTTTAGCTGCTTGATGGGCTTTGGTCTTGGCTGTGGCCAGCCGTTATCTCTGACTACTACTTATAACGCTTCACCGTTAAACAGAACTGGGGAAGTGCTAGGGTTAAGACTTTCTACCAATAGACTATCCCAATTAATTGCACCAATATTTTCGGAATAGTAGGCACGTGGATGGGAATTTTATCTGTTTTTCTTTTTAGCGGCTTTTTCTTAATTGGTGGTTCTTGGTTTATTAAAGAAAACAAGACTAATGGTGGAGGTACAGTTGAAATAAACAAATAATAAAAAGATAAGCTGGTGGCAGCTTATCTTTTTCGTGTTCATTTCTTCTCCAAAAGCACCATCCATTCATCGAGTTTAAAAGAGAGCACCTCACTTTCCTCCAATTGAAACCCAAAGTAATCTAGTACATTTACTTCAGTATTATCAATGTACTTTGCAACTTTCTTAATCTGCTCTAGAGAAGATGTTGTTCGTTCTACCCAGCTTTTATATTCCATCTGTTTCTTTCTAACTTTGGATTTCACAAGGACAAGACCAGTCTCGTCAATCCAGCTTTCCCACTCATTCCGCGTATAACAGCGAACATGACTGCTGTCGCGTAATCGTTCTAATGTATTAATAAACTCATCAAAGTTACTCTCATCTGGTGCTATATTATCAATTAATAGCAGCTTTCCTCCCGGTTTAAGAACCCGATGTGATTCTTTTAAAAATTCCTTGGCATCCGGAAAATGGTGTGCCGCAATTCTGCATGTCACTAAATCAAAGCTTTCGTCTAAAAACGGCAGATTTTCAGCATCTGCCACAATGAAGTGTATATTGGATGCATATACATCTAAGAACTGTTTTGCTTCCTTTAACATTTCAACTGTTAAATCTGTTGCATACACTTCTTTAACTTGAGGAGCTAAGAGCTTTGTAACATGACCGCCCCCAGCAGCTATATCTAAGACAGTCCAACTCTCTTTCGGCGCAGTCCATTCTAGCAAAAGTTGTAAGTCTTCTCCTTTTGAATGGCTTTTGCTTTCTACATATTTTTTAGCGTTCTTTCCAAATTGTAGCTTTACCTCCGCCTTTACATCATTGAAGTTTTTATCATTCATTCTCATCACCTCTACCTATACTATACAATCATATTAATGAAGATTATCATCGGAAATACTAATGGTTCTCCATAACATTTAATTATTACGCTGCATTTTCTTCTTAAAAACAATAATAAAAAATCCGCATACCCGCACAAAAGATGCGTTATACCTAATACTATAGCCATTACCACAAATGACAGGCTATTCCAAATTCATCCCTCTTACTATTACTTATCAATGGAAGAATGAGAACGTCTACCAATACATGATAACATCCTTGTTAGTATTCGTAGCATTTTAGACTACATAAAATGCAGGCTTTCATTTCATACTTATTATAGGGGGTTTTTGGATATGTATTTTAGTTGGATGCTTGCACTAATCATGTATACTCAACAAATGACGATGACAGATGATTTAATAATTACTAACAAAGGCGAGGAAATGTTTGTAGTTAATCGTTCTAACTTTTCCATGCAATACCCTGTATTGCCTTTTTTAGATACAGATAAGCTGGAGAGTTTTATGGATGAAATAGATCAGCAAATAAGTAAAAAACCTAAAAATGCGATTATTGATACAAACGGCAGTATTATCTCAGAACAGGTTGGCTACCGATTAAACAGGGCCGTTTTTACAGATAAGGTGTATGACTATTTTTTCTCTAACGGTTCAGCTGCGCTGGATATTCCTATAAGAGCCAATTATCCTCGAGTAGATAGTGAATTGCTCGGCAATATTAGAGGAGAAAAAATTGGACAGTATATTACTTTCTTTAATCCATATAACAAAGAACGTAATAACAATATTAATCTTGCTGCAAAAGCAATCAATAATTATGTCCTATTTCCAGGGGAAAGCTTTTCGTTTAATAAAGTGGTCGGTGAAAGAACAATGGAACGAGGTTATTTACCATCTACAGCCATTGTAAACGGGGAATACTCTGAACAATTTGGGGGAGGAATTTGCCAAGTTTCCTCTACTCTATTTAATGCAGTCGATAACGCAGGCTTAAATATTGTCCAGCGATTTACACATAGCAGAGGTGTTTCTTACGTTCCCGTTAAGCGAGATGCCACTGTAAGCTGGGATGGACCTGATTTGGTTTTTAAAAATGATTATAATCAGCCAATACTCATACTTGCTCGATCCATCAATAACCATATTAAAGTGGATATTTATTCTTCTGATGTAATTACATACACACCTAAGCAGGTGCCATATCTTCCTTAGAAAAACAAAAATACTCCCAAGTTAACTAACTTGGGAGTATTTTATGAATCAAAGTAACCCATCAAAGATAGATATCAAGTAGACTCTATTGCAGTTGCAAGCGCGCAAGTATAAAGCTCATCATTATTTAACATTAATAAGAGCTAAAACATGCATTATTATCCACGCCTGCCTCCTCGTCCACCTCTTTTACCTTCTGTATTATGTTTAAGAGATGATAAGCTCTCTTCACTGCTCTTTAGGAATTTTGCCATTTTATCTTCAAATGTTTCTTTTGGTTTAAAATTCCCTTTAGAACGGTCATTGTTTCCACGTCCTTGTGCTGGGCGAGTTCGTGGTTTATAAGAAGACTGACCTTCCGGCTTTTCTATCGTTTGCTTAATAGATAAAGCAATCTTTCCTTCTTTTTCACTTAAAACCTTTACTTGTACCATATCACCAATTTTCAGATGATCATTTACATCTTTTACATAGCTGTCTGCCACTTCACTAATATGCACAAGTCCTGTTTTTCCCTCAGGTAACTCAATGAATGCTCCAAAATTAGTAATACCAGTTACTTTACCTTGCAATTTACTTCCTATTTCAATAGACAATATCTTTTGCCTCCTTATCTTATACAAAACAACTAATTATAACAAAAATTCGATTTGTTGACAAGACGCTTTCCCAATGTATCATTTCCTGCTCTGTCATGTCGGCTGCATTTAATATGAATTCAAGTTTAACGATAGAACTGCCATAATATCAGTATCAACACTCTGACTGAAAGTAACGGTAATAATATAAAAACACTTCTGTCATTTTGTTGATTTTCCCTTTTTAATGTCCTAAAAAACCCAATAAAATAGCCGCCAATTGGCAGCTTAAGATTATCCCTTGTCATTTTTAATAAAATTTTTACCATCAGTTGTTTTTTTGCCAATAATTACAGAGAGAACAACGATTACAGCAATCACAATTGTTACAACAGAAATAGTCTCTCCTAAGAAAACAGCTGAAAACAATATCATAAAAAACGGTTGCAAATATTGAATTTGACTAACTCTGGCGATCCCGCCGATTGCCATTCCGCTATACCAGGCGACATAAGCTAGAAATTGACTTACAACTGCGAGATAACTTAAACTGAGCCACGCGGTGAATGGTGCGTGAAGCATATCAGCTGTTAAATGCATGGCAACTGGGATAATAAAAAAGGGAGCGCCAATTATAATTGCCCAGGCAATCACTTGCCAGCTTCCTAGTTCTTTTGCGAGCTTTCCGCCTTCTGCATAACTAAATCCGAGCAGTATTACTGCGGCAAGCAGGGCAATGTCAGCTAATTGTAATTGGCCGAACCCTAAATTCAGCGCATAGATAACAACAGCAGCAGAACCTATGAAGCTTGAAAGCCAGAATTTAAGAGAAGGCCTTTCGCCTGCTCTGTATATGGCAAACCCAGCTGTTGCTAATGGCAGCAGAGCTACTTCAACAGCTCCATGAGAAACTGGCAAAGACTCCATTGCCCAGGACGTTAGGAGCGGAAACCCTAACACTGCTCCTAGTGCAACAATAATAAGACTTTTGAATTGGTGAAAGGAAGGGAGCTTTTCCTTGCAGACAATCAATACGATTACAACTAAAATAGCGGCGAAAACTGTTCTTCCTAACCCGACAACTGTCGTTCCAAAGTAATCAACTGCAACACTAGTAGCAGGGAGTGTTAAACTAAAGCAAATGACACCAACTAATCCAAGCAGCATACCCATTTTTTCTCTAGCCAACTATGTTTGCCTGCCTTTCTTTATTACATAGTAGTAATTCTTTGTAGTATTCCCTATTTAATGTTGGAGGAACTTTCACTATGGAGGATCTAAGGCATAAGTTAGGGGCAACAAATATATATCCAGCTTATGGGAATTTTAAGCAACGAATATTACTACCTTCTCAAAAACAGATAAATAAAAAATCAGATATCAC